>DASYSI010000477.1:0-7035 GCA_036003485.1 Burkholderiales bacterium
AATTACGCCAGTTTTTTGGGATTGATGAAGTCACGGTAGGATTGCATTTAAGCAGGCTGATGCGCAACTCGCTGAGTTGCGCATCATGGCCGCAGAACTCATGCACGCCTGCGCTACAATTTGATTGTGTCCTGCCATCACCAAAGGGCATTCTATATTGCTTAGATTCTTCCGATGCCCGTACTGCAAACAATCGAGAATGGCCGCGTACCAGTCAGCGTTTACACCGACGAGATCGAGGCGAGCGCGCGCCGGCAGCTCGAGAACATCGCGCAGCTACCATGCATATTTCATCACGTTGCGGCGATGCCGGATGTGCACACCGGAATCGGTGCTACCGTTGGTTCAGTGATCGCGACGCAGCGCGCGATCATCCCGGCTGCGGTCGGAGTAGATATCGGATGCGGCATGATCGCAGCGCGGCTGACGTTGAGCGCCGTCCAGCTCGATGAGCGCAGTCTGAAAAGAACATTTGACCAGATCAGCCGCGACGTGCCGGTCGGGCGCGAACAGCACAGGCCCGAGCGCGCGGCGCTCGATGCGGCGGCGCCATTCGCGGGCGGCCTCGAGCGCATCCTCGTGCGGCATCCGGATCTCGCAAAACGGCTCGGCAAATCGTCAAACTGGATGTTCCAGTTAGGCACGCTCGGCGGCGGCAATCATTTCATCGAAATCTGCCTCGACGAGGCGCGTCAGGTCTGGATCATGCTGCACTCGGGCAGCCGCGGCATCGGCAACGCCATCGGCAGTCATTTTATTGCGCTTGCGCGGCGCGATATGGAGCGCGTGTCGCTGCATCTGCCGGATCGTGATCTCGCTTACTTCGAGGAAGGCGCGCAGCATTTCAACGACTATGTCGCCGCAGTCGATTGGGCGCAGCGCTACGCGGCGCGCAACCGCGAAGTGATGATGGATCGGGTACTCGCAGCGCTCGCACGTCATGTGCCGAGTTTTTCGGTCAGCGGCGCGGCCGTCAATTGCCACCATAACTATGTCGAGCGCGAGCGTCATTTCGGCCAGCAGGTGTGGATCACGCGCAAGGGCGCGATTCGTGCCGGCGCCGGTGAGCTCGGCATTATTCCGGGCAGCATGGGCGCCAAGTCGTATATTGTGCGCGGCAAGGGCGCGGCCGACAGTTTCGAATCGTGCGCGCATGGCGCAGGCCGCCGCATGAGCCGCGCCGAAGCAAAACGGCGCTACACGGCAGGCGATCTTAGGGCGCAGACCGAGGGCGTGATTTGCCGCAAGGACTCAGGCGTGCTCGACGAAATTCCCGGGGCCTACAAGGATATCGACCGCGTGATGGCTAATCAGTCGGATCTGGTCGAGATCATGCACACACTCAAGCAGGTATTGTGCGTCAAAGGTTGATCCGGGATGTCGCGCTGCATCGCACAACGACAACTCGTTGACAGAAGAACCGGCGGTAATTATATTGCCCTTAACCTGAGCGCTAACCCCCGGCGCTGGAACCGCAACGAATAGCAGGAGGAGGACTCCCAGGGGGGTAATGTGGCGGGATGGTTCGCTCAATCGAACCATCCCGCGCATTGTCTGTAGCCGCTCGTGCGGCGTCACATTCAACGAATCGGCCCCTGACGACGGGGCTTTTTTGTACAGTTGCCGCTTACGTTTTAAGCGTGAACGGATTGAAGTCGGTATTGCGGTCGTAATAATCCTCGCGTTCCTCGCGCTTTAACCAGCGAACGATTTTGTAAGTGATCGGCGTAAACAATACTTCGACTCCGACTTTGGTGATGTACTGCGCGAGCATGATGGGCAGCAGCTTATCGTCTGGAATAATACCGCTGGCGTAGAAAGCGAACGGATAGAACAACAATGAGTCCACGCCTTCACCAAAAATCGTCGAGCCGATGGTGCGGGTCCATAGCCAGCGTCCGGCCGTCCAGACCTTCATTTTGGCGAGCACGATTGAATTGACGAACTCGCCGCACAGGAACGCGACCAGCGAGGCGAGCGCGATGCGCCAGGTCGATCCAAATGCGATTTCGTACGCCGCCTGATTGTGCCAGTACGGTGCAGGCGGCAGTATTACGATGACCCACGCCATGATCGATGCAAATGCAAGCGCGACAAAACCCGACCATATGACGCGGCGCGAACGGGCATAGCCGTAGACTTCGGTCAGGATATCGCCGAACACGTACGAGATCGGGAAAAACAAAACGCCTGCCCCGAACTCAAGCGTTGCAAGCGCTGGATGCAAGGAGCCGAGCCACGGCGTTTCAAGCTGTGCGATCTTGGCGGGACCGATCAGGTTCGAGCACACCAACACGGTGACGAATGCCACCATGACAAAATCAAAGTAGCGGAAGGGGCGATTTACGGCCATCAATGATAACGGCGAGTGAGAACCGCTATGGTCCGAGCGAGGCCGTGCGCTCGCAGGCGTAAGGATGAAACTGCTCACCAGGCTGACGGAAGGTGGCAGGCGGGCTTTGGGATTGCATCAACCTGCGGGCTTGCGCGCAGCCTTCACTGCAGCCGCGCTAGAGCGGCCGGCTCACCGCCGCATCAGTCTGTTAGAAACGGCAAAACGCCAACTGGCTGCGTATCAACCGGGTTTGCCGCGTGCGTCCGATCGATAAGCCATTGCCAGCCAGCGTTATTTCCGGCAGACCAGGAGCGCACCCGCGTATTTTGAAGTGCGCATCCTAAAAAAATATTATTTTATCTCTTCGGCTTGACTGCGGGTTCGCCCTGAGGTTGATCCGCGTCTTTTGGACTGCCCGCATCGCGTTTAACCGGGGTGACGGGTTTCTGCACCCGTTCTTTCTTCGCCTGCGGTACACCTTGAGGTTGATCCGCGTCCTTCAGGCTGCCTGGTTCGCGTTTAAGCGGGGTGACCGGTTTCATTTCCTTTTCTTTCTTCGGCTTCGGTTCGCCTTTGCCCACGATGGTTTCGGCGCCCTGCGGGATTGTGTCCTGCGCGGCCCCCTGTACTACGACAGGCATCGCCAGTGACAATGCCACTCCGGAAATTAATGCAGCCAGTGGTAATTTAGACATGAAACCTCCTTTAGTTGAAATACGGTGCACGGATTACGGGTAACGATAAAATACGGTGCACAGATCACGGGTAACGCGCGAGAAAACAAACGGGTTGACACCGCGGGAAAATTCCCGGCACGGAAATACCCCCCCCCAGAATCGGCTCGCGCGAGCATGTTAGCACATTTGGGCGCGACGTCTATTGCGACCCCTAACAAAGCTGGAACGTCCCGCGCAGCGCGTAGCCGCTTGGCCTGTCGCATGATATTGCGCTGGCGTTTACGACCGCCTTGTTATGCGAAGCGGGTGATGCGGTCCATGCTTTGAGCGTGCCCAGGATCGCGCAGGTCTTCTTTGTCCGGCGATCCAGATTGCGTTGGCTCAAATAGAAGGGCTCGCTCCTTTTGTCGGATCGTTAAGCAGCACGCGGGATATCCCTGTTTGTCCTGACCGTAGTCATCGCAAAAAACCCCCAAAGGCAGGATACTGATCAGGGCTTCTTGGCGACCCGGTTGACGCTCATATGCGGGTAGAATATCCGCCAGCATTTTCTTGGGTATGACCGCCTGTAGCCGGCGAGTCCGCGGCAGAGCCGCCGCCAGCATTCATTCCAGTTTGTTGTATTGTACCAAAACAGAAAATGAGACCAAATCAAAGCTCGCTCGGCCGCTGTCCATAATGATGCTTGTTACCGGGATGAGGAGGTCATGGGTCATGGATAACCCGGCCGGACGCTGGCTCAAACGGCGCTTCGGCATGAATGCCGTGATCGTGACTTTCTGTTTGATCCTGGTTGCCATTACCTGGGGCGCTGTAATCGCGCAGGCACGGCTTGACCAACAAAAAGCGATCGACAATGCGTTTAAGCAAAATTCCAATCTTGCGAAAGCATTCGAAGAACAAGCGATCCGGACCCTCAAAGGTATCGATTCGGCGACGCGCTTTCTCGAGCGCGAATATGCCCGATTCGGCACCAATACCGACATCGCCGGTTACATTGAGAACGGCATCATCGAAGGTAAGCTGTTCGTCAACGTCGCTGTATCAGATGAGCGCGGCGATATGGTTCTCAGCAGCCATCCGTTTATACCGACCAACGTCGCGGATCGCGAGCACTTCAGAAGCCATATGCTGCAAGATAGCGGCAAGCTGTTTATCGGCAGGCCAGTGCTGGCGCGAACCACCGGCGCGTCGTCGATCCCAATGTCGCGTCGCATCAACAAACCGGATGGCAGTTTTGGCGGCATCGTAGCGGCCCTGGTCGATCCCCACTATTTCACCGATTTTTATCAGCAGACCGACCTCGGCAAACACGGAATGGTGGATCTCGTCGGTCTCGACGGTATATCGCGCGCGCGGCGGATCGGGAATATCGCAAGCGTCGGGATCGATATGTCGAAATCCTCTTTGCTTGAAGAGCAGGCAAAAAACTCGATCGGAAATTTTGTCAGCACCGATGGGTCCGAGGGCATCGCGCGCTATGTCAGTTTTCGCACCCTCTCCGGTTATCCATTGGTGGTGGCGGTAGGCACTTCGCAGGACGAAGTTCTTGCGGAAGCTTTGGGACAACAGAGTCAGTATTTCTGGGCCGCACTGCTGGTCAGTGTTTTCATCATTCTATTTGCGGCGCTGCAGATGGCATCGGCGGGTCGGAATAAGCGCGCGGTCGCCGCCCTGGCGGGCAGCAACGCTCAGTTTCGCGCGACGTTCGAGCAAGCGGCGGTCGGAATCGCGCACACGTCAATTGACGGCAGATACCTGCGGGTGAACGAAAAGTTTTGCAGCATTCTAGGCTACTCCGAACGGGAACTGCTCGAGCGAACCTTCATTGACGTGAGCCATCCCGACGACCGTCCGCTGAGCACCGGATTCCGCGCGCGATTGCAGGGGGGTGACACGAAATCTTTGACCACGGCGCGCGAGAAGCGCTACGTCGCAAAGAACGGCTCGACCGTGTGGGCCTCGATCTCGGTGTCGCTCGTGCGCAGGCCCGATGGCGAAGCGGATTATTTCGTCGTCATGATGCAGGACATTACCGGTCGCGTGATGGCCGAGGAGCGCTTTCGCGCGACATTCGAGCAGGCCGCTGTCGGTATCGCTCACACTGAACCCGAAGGACGCTTTCTTCAGGTCAACCAGAAGCTATGCGAGATGCTCGGATACACTCGAGACGAGCTTCTCGGCATGTCCGCCATCGAGGTCACACATCCGGAGGACCGAGGCATTGATGCGGTACGGCGGGCGCAGCTGATTGCCGGCGAGCTCGAAACCTATTCGGTGGAACGGCGCTGCGTGCGCAAGGACGGCGCCGTGATCTGGGTGAACCGGACCGTATCGATGGTGCGCGACGCCGCAGGTGCACCGCTTTACTTTATCCGCGTGATGGAAGACATCACCGGGCGCAAGCGGCTGCAGCAGGATCTGCAGCACCAGGCACATCACGACGGCCTGACCCTTTTGCCCAATCGCGAGCTGTTCTATGACCGGCTCGCGCACGCGCTCGATCAGGCGCAGCGCAGAAAATGGATTACCGGTGTCATGTTCGTCGATCTCGATGGCTTCAAAGTAATCAACGACACGCTTGGTCATGGTGTGGGCGACGAGTTGTTGCAGCGGGTAGCGGCAAGTTTGACCGAATGCGTGCGTGCGGAGGATACCGTCGGGCGCCTGGGCGGCGATGAATTCGCAATCATTCTGTCCGAGCTCGCGCAACAAGAGGACGCCGGACGCGTGGCCCAGAAAATCATCGATTCACTCGCCACGCCGTTTCAGATCGATGCTAATGAAGTTTTCATCACGGCGAGCATTGGCATCACTACGAGTCCTCCCGACACCAGCACGGCGGACGCTTTGATCAGCCACGCGGACGCTGCGATGTACAGCGCCAAGAAACTGGGAAAGAACAATTTTCAGTTCTACACCGCCGCGATGAACGAGCGCTCGATGGAGAAGCTTCTGCTGGAGAAAGACTTGCGGCGCGCACTCATGCGCTACGAGTTCATACTGCATTTGCAGCCCAAGGCGAATCTGCATACAGGCCAGATCACGGGCGTCGAAGCGCTGCTGCGCTGGCAGCGTTCGGACGGCCGCCTGGTGCCGCCGCTGGAATTCATTCCGGTGCTCGAGGAGTCGGGCCTGATCGTGCCCGTGGGCGAATGGGTGCTGCGCGCGGCATGCGAGCAAATCAGTTCGTGGCAGGAGGCAGGTCTTACGCCGGTGCCGATCGCGGTCAACCTTTCGGCCAAGCAGTTCCATCAGCAGGATATCGCGGCGATGGTGATGCGCGCGCTGCTCGAATTCGGGGTCGATCCCCATTTGCTCGAGCTCGAAATTACCGAGAGCGCGGCGATGCACGACGCGAAGGTGACGACCGCGACGCTGCACAAGCTGAAGGCGCTCGGCGTGCGCATTGCGATCGACGATTTCGGCACCGGTTACTCGAGTCTGTCTTACTTGAAGCGCTTCCCGATCGACTCGCTCAAGATCGACCGCTCGTTCGTGACCGAGCTTCCCGGCAACCAGGAGGACGCGTCGATCGCGCAGGCGGTGATCACGATGGCGCACGCGCTGCGGCTGAAAGTCGTTGCCGAAGGCGTCGAGAACGAGGCGCAGCTTGAGTTTCTGGCCGCGCACACGTGCGATGAGATGCAGGGCTATTATTTCTCGCGTCCGCTGCCTGCCGAGCTTTGCACGCAATTTCTGCGAGAGGAGCGCAGATTAACGCTGCGACCTGTGAATAACGACTGATGCCCGAATCGTTGCAATCTTCCGATGCCAGGGAATCGAAGCTGCGCGAAGCGCGCCGGTTGTTGGGCCGTCTGCTGGGGGAGGTGATCCGCGAGCAAGTCGGCGCCGATATGCTCGAGTTGATCGAGCATATCCGGCAGACGGCAGTGCGTTTCCGCCGCGGCGAACAGCATGCAGGAGACGATGGCGCGATCGCGGCCGTGCGCTTCGAGCTGGAAGCGCTGCTCAATGGACTGTCAGTCGAGCACACGCTGCACGTCGTGCGCGCGTTCAGCT
>DASYSI010000478.1:0-2153 GCA_036003485.1 Burkholderiales bacterium
CTCAGGTCAATTGAACAGCCGGCTTGCGCATCTTCAAGGCGCGCTCCGCACGCGAAAACATTGCCGGTCGTGCGCGTCGAGTTGGCCGACGAGGCCGGTTTCCCATGCAAGGTATTGCTTCATCGCTTCGCGATTGCCGGCATGGCGATCATGCACGAAGAACAAGTAGTCGATGCATTCGGCGTCGGAGGGTTGGTCGGGCGAGGCCGTGGTCGCGTAGCCGGCGTTCGTCCACGCAGCTAATCCGCCGTCGAGCAGCTTCACGTCTTTGATGCCGGCGGCGAAAAGTTCGCTTGCCGCAAGTCGGGCCGCGTCGGTGTTTTCGCCGGGCACGAGCACCACCGTACCCTTCGCGTTACGTGCGGCCGCAGCGATCTGCGAACGGATGCTCCAGCGGCTGCCCAGGATATGCGCTTTTCGAAAGCGCATGCTCGCACCCAAATCGAAAACCATGCAGGTTCCCGCGTCGAGCGCGTGCCTGAGATCGCGCGCCGAGACCGTGGCCAGCGCGGCCAGCGCGGGCATCACAGGCATCGCAGCCGCCTGCCGCTTGAGTCCCGGGTGAATCCCTGCGTCCAAAACGTATACGTCGCATCCGAGTTGCTTTAGCCAGCTCGCGACGACCGGCGCACGCACGAGTTCGTCATCGACAAGCACGATGCGCGAATTGCGCACGCCGATCCATTGGTCGGTCGCCTGGATAAGCTGGCCGCCGGGCGCGTGGAGTGCGCGCGGGAGTGTTCCCGCCGCGAATTCTTCCGGCGTGCGCACGTCGCACAGATAGGTTGTGCGATCGGTCGCCTGCAGCCACGTTTCGACTTCCTTTGCCGTAACCCTCCTGATGCCAAAGCGCTGCATGAGTTTCTCTGCAGCGTTCTGTTGCGCAGGAAGCGCTGATGCATCAAGTTGCTCCGGGTATTTGCGCGCTGCGCCGTATTCGAGCTCGAAACCCGACAAGAGCCAGCCCTGCGTGCCGTTCTCGAGTGCGTAAACCGGATTGTTGATTCCGAAATTGATCAGTGTTTGCGCGCCGATGATCGAGCGCGTGCGACCGGCGCAATTCACGACGATCTTGGTGTTGGGATTCCTTACCATGCTATTGATGCGGTACGGGAGCTCCGCATTGGGACAGCAGGTACTGCCGGGGATGGTCAGCTTCTGGTATTCGTTATAAGGGCGGCCGTCGAGAATGACGCAATCCTCACCCGAGTTTTGCATGCGCGCGAGCTCGCGAGCAGTGATCCGCGGCGTGTGGTAAACATGCTCGACCAGCTCGCCGAAGGTTTTGCTCGGCACGTTAACGCCGGCGAAAAGTGCATAGCCGGCGGCGGCCCACGCTTGCGTGCCGCCCTCAAGGATTGCGACATCGCTGTAGCCCATGGCCTGGAGCCGGCCTGCCGCGAGCTTGGCAACGCCAAGTTCGCCGTCATCGCACAATACAACAGGCGCCGAATGGCGCGGCACCAGTGCGCCGACGTCGAGCTCAAGCCGGCTGTAGGGTAGGGGCGTGGCGAAAAGCAGGTGCGATTGACCGAACTGACCGGCTTCGCGCACGTCGATGAGCGCGATTTCGCGATCGGCGTGCAGCATGGTTTTCAATTGTCGCGCGCTGACCCTGCCGATTGTGGCGCCGCTTGTGTCGATGTCTCGTGGTTCCATTTCTTCCTATGCGTGGCCGGACGTGATCGGGCATTGCAGTGCGCGGCGACTCGGTGCACCATGCGCTAAGCGCGGGCGTGTAAGGAGGCGGCGCTCAGAGACGACTATTTTGCGGGAACGCGGCAGGCGGCGCTAGACGCCCATTCAAGTCCTTGATTGGCATTCGTAAGAGGGGGAAGTCGATGGCAGACCCGGAACAAGCGGCGACAGTCGGAACACGCAGAATACTGATTCATCCGTGGGTGGTGCGGGTTACGCACTGGATCAATGCGTTGGCGATGTTGATGATGGTTTTAAGCGGCTGGCAGATCTATAACGCGTCGCCGCTGTTTGGTTTCAAGTTTCCGAAAAGCCTCACGCTCGGCGGCTGGCTCGCCGGAGGATTGCAATGGCATTTTGCCGCAATGTGGCTGCTGGCGCTGAACGGAATTGTCTATCTGCTTTATGGCATTTTTTCGCGCCATTTCAAGTCGAGTTTTCTGCCGGTGACGCCA
>DASYSI010000479.1:0-4969 GCA_036003485.1 Burkholderiales bacterium
AGGCAAGAGCACCCACCTTGCATGGCTTGCGGATTTTTTCCGGCAACGCGGAATTTCAATCCGCGTCACGCGCGAGCCCGGCGGCACCAAGCTTGGCGAACAATTGCGTCGGATACTGCTGGATCCGAAAAATATTATGCACGCGGAAACCGAGGCCATGCTGATGTTCGCGGCGCGCCGCGAGCACCTCGACCGGGTCATTGAGCCTGCGCTCGCCGCGGCCGAATGGGTGCTATGCGACCGCTTTAGCGATGCGACGTTTGCGTATCAGGGCGGCGGACGCCGCGTAGATTGGCAGCGCCTGCTGCAGCTCGAGCATTGGGCACAGCGCGGGCTGCAGCCAGACTTGACGCTGCTGCTCGATCTGGCACCGCAAATCGGCCGCGAGCGCGCACGCAGCGCGCGCAGCGCCGACCGCTTCGAGCAGGAGCGGGACGATTTCTATACGCGCGTGCGCGCTGCTTACCTGCGGCGCGCGCGCGAAGCGCCGGTGCGCGTACAAGTGGTCGATGCAAACCGGAGCATCGCGCAGATCCAGCAAACACTGGCTGAAATCGCAGGTGCGCTATGCCGCTAGCCGTCTATCCATGGCATCAAGCGCAGTGGCAGCAAGTACTTCAACACCGAGCAGCCCTGCCGCACGCACTCTTGTTCAAGGGCAGGGAAGGCATCGGCAAGTTTGATTTCGTGCGCAAGCTTGCGCAGTCGCTGGCCTGTCTAGCGCCTGCCGCCGGCGCGGCCTGCGGTGCATGCCAAAGCTGCCGCTGGTTTAGCGCCGGCAATCATCCTGACTACCGCGAGGTGCTGCCAGAAACGATGCGGCCCGCCGGGGTCGAACAGGCGCAGGCCGAAGGACGCAAACCGAGACTCGAAATCGGTGTAGATGAAGTCAGAGCCTTGCAGGATTTCATCAGCCTGACCGCGAACCATCCCAATGGCAAGACTATCGTGGTGTATCCGGCTGAAAGGCTCAATATGAACGCCGCCAATGCACTCTTGAAAAACCTTGAAGAGCCGCCGCCCAGTACTCGCTTCATGTTGGTGTCGCACCGACCGAGCTATCTGCCGCCAACGATCATCAGCCGCTGCCAGCAAATAGCGCTGCCGACACCGCAGGCCGCAATTGCCGCGCGCTGGTTGAGCGGCCAAGGGATAGCCGATCCTGCACTGAGCCTCGCGCATACGGGTAACGCGCCTCTGGCAGCGCTCGCGCTCGATGACAGCGAGATCTGGGCGCAGCGCAAAGCGCTGCTGGGAGCACTGACCGGGGCGCAAGTCGATGCGCTGGCGCTCGCGGAACGGGTGCGCGAATTTCCCGTCGGCCGTTTGCTCGGATGGCTGCAGCGATGGACCTACGATTTGCTGAGTTCGAAGTCGATTGGCCGCGTGCGGTATAACCTGGATTTCGAGCAAACATTGACTACACTTGCCGCGCCCCTGCACGCCGCCAATATCGCGCGCTACCATCGCGCGTTGGTGCGCCAGCAGCGCAGCGTCAACCACCCGCTTAATCCGCGCTTGTTCATCGAGCAATTGCTGCTGTCGTATGCAGCATTGATGCGCGGTGAATCGCCGGCAGCCGAACATGCTGGTTGATTCGCACTGCCACATCGATTTTCCCGAACTCGCCGATCAGCTCGACTCGGTGTTCGATTTGATGCGCAAGAACGAGGTTGAGCGCGCGCTGTGCGTGTCGGTGACGCTCGAGGATTTCCCGCGCGTACGCACGCTGGCCGAGACGTATCCGCATATTTATGCGTCGGTCGGCGTCCACCCGGATCACGAAAACGTGGCGGCGGTTACTGTCCGGGAACTTGTGGCGCTTTCGGACCATCCCAAGGTAGTGGCGATCGGCGAGACCGGGCTTGATTACTATCGGCTCAAAGGCGATCTGGCATGGCAGCACGAGCGCTTTCGAACCCATATCCGTGCCGCACGCGAGTGCGGCAAGCCTTTGATCATCCACACGCGCGAAGCAGCTGAAGAT
The DNA here is from genome assembly GCA_036003485.1 of Burkholderiales bacterium. Lineage (GTDB taxonomy): Bacteria > Pseudomonadota > Gammaproteobacteria > Burkholderiales > SG8-41 > PALSA-1004. The sequence continues at coordinate 1,988 of DASYSI010000479.1, forward strand.
ACGTTGCGCATCATGCGCGAGGAGGGCGCCGGCGTAGCGGGCGGAGTGATGCATTGTTTCACCGAAAGCTGGGAGACGGCTGAAGCCGCGATGGCGTTAGGGTTCTATATTTCATTTTCGGGAATTGTGACCTTTAAAAATGCCAACGCACTGAAAGAAGTTGCGCGGCGCGTGCCGCTTGAGAAAATGCTGATCGAGACCGATTCCCCCTATCTGGCGCCGGTTCCATATCGCGGGAAGGCGAACCAACCCGGTTTCGTCAAACACGTCGCCGAAGAAATCGCGCGTATAAAAGGCGCGACTTTGGAGCAAATTGGGCAGACTACCACTGAAAATTTTAATAACTTATTCGTGTAATTATATGAACAATTTAATGTTATTCATTAGAATTATTTTGATTGCGGTTTTAGCGTTGAACTGCAATATCACGCACGCCGGAGCGTACGAGGAAATGCTGGAAGCCGTCAAAAAAGATGACGCACCGGTCGTCAGTCAGTTGCTAAAGCGCGGCATGGACGCAAATTCAGCCGATGCCCAAGGTAATTCATGGCTGATTCTCGCTGCCAGGCAAGGCAGCATCGGGACACTCAAGGCATTGTTGGACGCGCGCGCCCAGATCGATGCGCGCAACGCTTTGGGTGAAACGGCATTGATGATTGGCGCAATCAACGGGCATCTCGAAATAGTCAAACAGCTGCTGGCCCGACAGGCTCGCGTCAATTCGGAAGGCTGGACGCCGCTGATGTATGCCGCAGTCAAAGGCGACGTCAATATCAGCCGCTTACTGCTTGAACACGGCGCTCTGATCAACGCCACAGCCGAGAACGGCTTCACCGCGCTGATGATGGCCGCACGTGAGGGACACCGCGATCTGGTGTCCTTCTTGTTAGCGAAAGGCGCGGATCCAAATCTTAAGACCGATAATGCGCTGACGGCGCTTGGAGCCGCACGGGCTCAGAAGCGCAATGACATCGCTGAGCTGCTGGTTAAGGCCGGCGCTCAATAGCCCGGATTTTCCATAACGGCAATTGGGTTTGATTTTGGTTGTATTTCGTATAATGTATATTATGTAAAATACGCCCACCGAAGGTTTGATAGGACGCTTAGCTTCGCATAGCGCGGGGCTTTGACAACCGAGGCGCGAGGAAGCTATATAGAGAAATGTACAGCGAGCTTACCGATGCTGAGGAGAGTTTGGCGGAGGACCGGGTCCCGGCCAGATTATTCGCCGAGCTTTCCGATTTTGGCCTCATCCGGTTCAAAGGTGAGGAATCTCAGCAATTTCTGCAGGGCCAGTTAAGTTGTGACGTCGCCAGCCTCGAGGTCGGCGATGCCCAGTACGGCAGTTACAACACGCCCAAAGGCAGGATACTCGCGAGTTTTCTACTCTGGCGCGACGAGCATGGGTATATTCTCCAATTGCCACGCCTTCTGCGCGAAACGATACAAAAGCGGTTGGCGATGCATATACTGCGCTCGAAAGTCGAGACGACCGACGCCAGCGCACAATTTCGATTGTTAGGTATAGCCGGCGCCGGGGTTGAAGCGGGAATCAAGCCGATGTTCCGGCAAATTCCCTCAATGCCGCTTACGATGACCAACGCGCACGGCGTCAATTTGCTGCGACTCGATGCCCATCGCTTTCAGCTAATCGCCGCGCCTGAACGTGTGCCGGAGCTGCGGAACCTATTAGGCAAGGAAGCGACCGCTGTCGGCGAAGCTCGTTGGGACTGGACGAACATCCGCGCGGGTATTCCCTACATAACGCCCGCAACGCAGGACCAGTTCGTTCCGCAAATGGTCAATCTGGACCTCATTGGCGGCGTAAGCTTTACCAAGGGCTGCTATCCGGGCCAGGAAATCGTCGCCCGCATGCATTACCTCGGGCGACTCAAGCAGCGCATGTATCTGGCAAACATCGCGGGCAAGGAAGCGCCGCAACCCGGCGACAAACTCTATAGCAGGGGACTCGCGGATCAGGCGACCGGAATGATCGTCAACGCCAGTCCCTCCCCCGATGGCGGGTACGATGTACTGGCCGTGATTCAAATCGAGCGTGCCGATGCAGACGACGTCCACTGGCGGGCAGTCGATGGCACGAAACTCACTTTGCTGCCCCTGCCCTACTCTCGATCAGCATGACTTTTTACTTCAATTACCACTGGATCGATCCGACGGTTAAAGCCGTCGAGCAACAGGTCAAGATCAACTGCGCGACACGCATGCTTCGACGGACTGTTGCGCCATCGAACATTTTGAGGATTGTTCATAAATGTGCTTGATTGTGCTTGCGCACAAAGTTCATCGCGACTACCCGCTGGTGCTCGCGGCAAATCGCGACGAGGCCTACGCACGCCCTACTGCGGCGGCTGCATTCTGGCACGACTACCCGCATATATACGGCGGCCGCGATCTCGAACACGGCGGCACCTGGCTCGGTATTGCACGCAACGGCAGGATTTCGGCGGTCACGAATTTTCGCGACGGCTACACCGCCAAGAACACCGCTCGTTCGCGCGGCGAGTTGGTGGGTAATTTCCTGCGTGGCGTTCAGCCGGCACGTGAGTACGTCAGCCGGGTCAGCCGCGACGGCCACAGCTATAATGGCTTTAACCTGATTGCCGGCGATCTCGACGAGTTGTATTACGTCTCGAACCGCGCCAGCGTGATGACGGCGATTACGCCCGGCATACATGGGTTGAGCAACCATCTGCTGGACACGCCTTGGCCTAAAATCGAACGCGGCAAAAAAATACTTTCTGGTTTGTTACAGCACAATAAGCGGGAACTGATTGACGGGTTGTTCGCGTTGCTCGCTGACCGTGCGACCGTAGCCGACGATCTGCTTCCCGACACCGGTGTAGGATTGGCACGCGAGCGCGCCTTGTCGCCCGCTTTCATAATTTCGCCGACTTACGGCACGCGATCGTCAACCGTTCTCCTGGTCGATAATCATGGCCAGGTTATTTTTACCGAGCGCAG
>DASYSI010000480.1:0-13315 GCA_036003485.1 Burkholderiales bacterium
CGTACCCGAGTCCGGGTCGGTCAGGCCCAGACACAGGCGCAGCGTCGTGGTCTTGCCGGCGCCGTTGGGGCCCAGCAGGCCAAAACATTCACCGGCCTTGAGCTCAAGATCGATGCCGGCGACGACCTCGCGGCTGCCGTACGATTTGCGCAGCGCGTGTGCGCTCAAATAAGCCATTGCGTCCTGGCCTAGCAACGGCAGTATTGCGTGACGATTTGCTGCAGCAGGAGCAGCCGGCCGTGGAAGAAATGCTCGCCGCCGGGGACTACCACGACCGGCAGATTCTGCGGTCGCGCCCAATCGAACACGGCCGCGAGCGGAACCACATCGTCGAGCTCGCCGTGTATCACCAGCGTCCCGGCCGGCACTTCGCCTGTTTCGAAGCGACTCACCGCCGGTGCCACCAATATCAATTGTTGCGGCGACACCCGTTTCGCGACGCGCGTCTGCACGTAGCTGCCGAACGAAAATCCGGCGCAGATAAGCCGCAGCATGCCGTAGCGTTGCTGTGCGTAGCGCACGACTGCGATCAAGTCATCAGTCTCGCCGCGGCCCTCGTCGTGTGACCCTTTGGTCCCGCCCACGCCGCGGAAGTTGGGGCGCAGCGTAACGTTGCCGAGCGCATAAAATGCGCGAGCAAGCGTAGTCACCACCTTGTTGTCTTTGGTGCCGCCCATCAGCGGGTGCGGATGGGCGATCACCGCGATGCCGCTGTGGTCGTCGCCGGGATCGCCGATATCGATTTCGATATTCCCGACCGGACCTTCGATCAGGACTTCCTCGCGAGCTGACGGTCTCAAATTTTCAAGCGCTCGACGACGCGGCCGCCCTGCAGGTGCTCGCGGATGATCTCGTCGATGTCTTCACGGTCAACGTACGTATACCAGACGCCTTCAGGATAAACGACCATTACCGGGCCCTCGTTGCAGCGATCGAGACAGCCCGCGCTATTGATGCGGACCTTGCCCGGCCCTGACAGCCGCAGCGCCTTGATTTTGCCTTTGGCGTACTCACGCATTTCCTGCGCGCCGTGGTTGTTGCAGCACACTTCACCGGGCATGCGTTGATTGCAGCAGAAAAATACATGGCGTTCGTAATAGCTCACAGTGGTCCCGTATGTTGGCGCCGGAACAAAGCGGCGCTCGCAGATGCGGCGGCTTCGATTTCGATGTCGTCGTGCAGCGTGTTCGTACGCTGAATCGAATTATACCCGGCCTTTAGCCTCTAGCAGGCTGATGCTGAACCCCATGGGGCCGCGGCGCTGCGTGGCGGGGTGAGATGCGCGACGCGAGCCGCAGTCGAATAGCCGGGTTCTGCATCAGCCTGCTAGAGTTCGCTGTACTTACGGGCATTGCCCCTGGCCCGCTCAATTGGGTATTTCCTGGCGTTTCGCCGCAACTTGCGTTTCGCCGCGGCAAGCGGGTCGATCTCCAAGACGTCGGCGAGGCGCGTCAGGTAGAGCAGTACGTCGGCGATTTCATCCGCCACGGCGCGTTTGCGCCGCGCGTCAAGCCGCACGCTCTGCCCGGGAGTCAGCCACTGAAAGTGTTCGAGCAGTTCGGCGGCCTCGACGCACAACGCCATCGCCAAGTTCTTGGGAGTATGAAATTGCTGCCACTCGCGGGCCGCCGCGAATCTGCGTAATGCGGCGCGCAGCGTGGACATGGATGTATAACGGCGTGCCATGATTGGAAAGCCTTTTCAGAATTCGGCGTGCATAGAAACGGAATGGAAGCAGGGTGTCACGCCGTCGTTGGCTCCCGCGGCGCCCGTTTTGTCAAATCGGCCGCGGCAGGGCCGCATCGCGCAAGCGCGGCTATACAAAGGGCAGCCAACAGCGGCCACAGCTGCGACAAGGCGTGCACGATGTGGCTGAAGTTGACGAGATGAGTGGGTTGCGGAACCAGCATGAAATTGGGCACCGACTGATAGGGGTTCTCGGGTGCGACATTGACGATCGCTACGCCCGCGACTACGCAAAGCACCGCGGCCACGCCGCGCGCTACATGACCGAGCCGCGATAACGGCATGAGCAGCACGATGCCGTCGACGATTCCGGCAGCCACGCCCGGAGTCAGCCATTGCAGCCAATTCGCGGAGCGTGCCATGATAATAGCAGCGATTGTTTTGGCAACAAGCGCGAGTGCCAGGGTCAGCGCAATCGCCGGCGCCGCCGGGCGCTCTGGCTTCATCAGCAGCGAAACCAGCAGCCCTATCGCGACGATGGCGAGCGCGGCCACGCCGGCCTCCGCCATCAAGTACGACTGCGGCGTGTGCGAAAAAAACGGCGTTATGCCGAAGTTCTCGCGCACATCTCCACTGCCCAGAGCGAGCGGTGCCTGGTGGAACTGAATCAGAATCCAAAGCGCGACAACGATCAGCCCGCAGTCGCCGAGCGCATCAGAACGCAATGCGTGCCGCCGCATCGCCACCAATGGATGCTTGGCGACTGCCGGCAGCGAAAAAATCCAGACAGCCAGCGCGCCGCTTCCGGCACCGGCGCTGTTGGCAAGCAGGTCGACGTTTGACGCGATTCGCGATGGCAAAAACATCTGTACGCTTTCGAGCGCAAGGCTCAGCGTGGCCGCAATCAAAGTGGCTGCAACGAATGCCGAGACGCTCGCCAGCGGCGGCCGCAGCGCGATAAACAGTATCGCGCCGAGCGGCAGGTACGCGACGATGTTAAGCATCACGTCGCCCGCTGTTATGTAGCGCGGCCACGGCGCCGTAAGAAAAGCCAGAACTTCGTCGGGTGGCGTGCGCCAGCCCTGGAATGGCTGCAAACTGGCATACACAATGATCAGCATGTAAGCTAATGCGACAAAAGCCGCGAGCTTGCGCTTGCTGGAGTTCATGACGGTATTTTATGACGTTTTTAATGGCGATGCGGATGGCATCTGCGCATTGCAGCAGTTGCGGCTCAGCGAGCCGCGCGCGAGCGTGCTTGTTACGGGCGTCAAGCGCGATATCGCGCTACTGGAGCGCGTTCAAGCGCAAAGCGGCGACGAGATCACCGTGCTCGACGTGTCGCTCGCGCGCAACGTCGCGGCCCTGCAGCGGCAACTCGCGCGCGGCGCGGCGTGCCGCTATTTCGATCACCATTTTCCGGGCGAGATTCCGTCTCATCCGCGGCTCAAGACATACATCGACACCGCTCCCGATATTTGCACCAGCCTGCTGGTCGACCGTTACCTCGACGGCCGCTATCGGGCATGGGCGGTGGTAGCGGCATTCGGCGACAATCTTGCGCACGCCGCGCGCGAGGCTGCGGTGTCGCTCGATCTGGGAGAGTCGCAACTCGCGCAGTTGCGTGAACTTGGCGAGTGCATCAACTATAACGCTTACGGCGAAAATGTCGACGACCTGAATTATCATCCGGCCGACCTTTATCAAACGCTAAGCTGCTACGTCGATCCATGCGAATTCATCAGTAGCGAGCCGGTGTTCGATATCCTGCGCAGCGCGCGCGCCGATGATCTGTTCCGGGCGCACGAACTGGCACCGGAACTTGAAACGCCGCGCAGCGTGGTGTACGTGCTGCCCGACGCGGCGTGGAGCCGGCGCGTAAGCGGCAGTTTCGGCAACCAGCTCGCAACCGAATATCCGGGACGCGCGCACGCGGTGCTGACCCGCGGCGACGACGGTTATCGCGTCAGCGTGCGCGCGCCGTCGAATCATCCCGCCGGTGCCGACGCGCTCTGCCGCCAGTTTGAGCACGGCGGCGGCAGAAAGGGCGCGGCAGGCATCGATCTGCTGCCCGCGGGCGACTTCGAGCGTTTTCTGACCGCTTTCAGGAATGCTTTCGACTAGGGGAACTCTGATTGAATGTTTTCTTTAATCAGAGTTTTCTCTGAAGTAATGGGATGGACGCCCCCTTCCTGCAACGGCATCAAAGTGCCAAAGTGGAAAGTTGTATTCAAACCACTGAAAAGGAAAGGAGCGTCCGAGATGAAGATTACGACAATTGGGATTGATTTGGCAAAGGCTGTGTTTGGTGTGCATGGAGTCGATGAGCGCGGCAAGGCGGGGATATACAAGGGGCTAGGCGGGAAAGGAAGGGTCCCACCCCTTCCTAGGCCCACTTGTTCAGAGCTTCCTTAGCTCGCTATTCAGCGCACTTTGATTTCAATCCAGATGCGGGAGAGCACGCGACGCTGCTTGCGGTCCAGGTCGCGCATCATTTCCATGCGCTTCAAGCCCTGCTGGTCGGGAAAGACCGCGGCGTTGGCGGCGATCTCCGGGTTGATGAATTTCATCGCTTCGGCGTTCGGATTGCCGGCTCCGATCTGGTTGGTGAGTTCCGCAGAGTTTTTGCCTTCGAGCATGAAATTGATGAACTTGTGCGCGAGGTCGGGATGCCTGCCGCTTTTGTGCAGCACCATGTTATCGACCGCGATCACGGCGCCTTCTAACGGCGTCGTATAGCCGATCGTGAATTTGCGTCCTGCCTTGGCGGCGTCCTGCTGCGCCTGGAACATGTCGTTGGAGTAGCCGTGCGCGAGCCAGATATTACCGATCGTGAGCTCCTTGATGTAGGAGGACGCGTTGAATGCGGCCCAATACGGTTTGGCGCGCAGGATCAGATCGCGCGCCTGCTTGAGTTTTTCTTCGCTGCCCTCGTTCACCGAGTAGCCCAGGTATTTGAGCGCGGCTGCCGTAAGCTCGCGCTGGCTGTCCAGCACCGTGACTCTGCCTTTGAGTTTTTCCAGGTACTTGGGCTCGAAGATGACCGCCCAGGTATCGGTCGGCAATCCCAATTCCTTCATCTTCTCGACGTTGTAGCCGAGCAATGTGACCGAGTACGCGTACGGCACTGAATAGCGGTTTCCGGGATCGTACCAGGCGTCGAGATATTCAGGCTTGATGTTCTTCAGGTTCGGCAGTTGAGTTTTATCGAGCGGCCGCAGATGGCCCGACTGAATCAGCGCTTCGACCGTGTTGCCGGTCGGTACCAGAATATCGTAGCCGCTCGCGCCGGCAGCGAGCTTGGCCAGCATTTCTTCGTTGTCCGAGTAATAGTCTTGCGCGAGCTTGCATTTGCAATAGGCCTCGAACCGCTTGACCGTCTCGTCGGAGATGTAGTTGTTCCAGTTATACAGGTACAGCGTGTTGGCGCTGGCGCTGCCTTTAATTTCTGCCGCGCTATCGGGTTTTTCCTGCGTCTGAGGGCTGCAGCCGGCAGTCAGCCAGACGAGCAGCACGCTGACGAGTAATTGACGCACGGCGAGCAGAATGCCGATGAGTGATCGACGCACGGTTCATCACCCTTTGCCGTGCAGCGCGTCGGGCGCGAGCTTGCCTGCAATGAGTATCATTCCCAGCGTGAGCAGCATGAGCAGCGTCGATATCGCATTGACTTCGGGCGTGACCGCGATTTTGATCATCGAGTAGATCTGCAGCGGCAGGGTTTTTACGCCGACGCCGGAGGTAAAAAAGGTAATGACGAAATCGTCGATCGACAGCGTGAACGCCATCAGCGCTCCGGCGATCACGCCCGGCATGATCAACGGCAGCGTCACGCGCCTGAAGGTCTGCCACGGAGTAGCGCCCAAGTCGCGTGCAGCCTCGAAAATGCCGTCGTCCATGCCGGCAAGCCGTGCACGCACGACGATCGCGACAAAGCCGATGCAGAAAGTGGTGTGCGCCAGGACTACGGTGAGCAGGCTCAGCGATTCCTGTCCGAATACCGAGATGAAAAAAATAAGCAGGCTGACACCGAGCAGGATTTCAGGCATCGCCACGGGCGTGAGGACCATGAAAGGCAGCAGCTTCGGGCGGTAACGGTGCATTGCGATGCCGGCCATGGTGCCCAACACCGTGGCGGCCACGCTGGAAATCACCGCGATCAGCAGCGAATTGGCTGCGGCGCGTAGCATCTCCTGATCGTTGAAGAGCGTGCGGTACCAACTCAACGTGAACCCCACCCACTCCGCATTGAGCTTGGAGTCATTGAACGAAAAGACGACGACGATGGCAAGCGGCACGTAGAGAAGTGCGTACACCGCGAGTGACACGCCCCACAGCCACCACGATCTACGCATAGCGTGTGCCTCTGCGCGCAAACCAGGCCGCGACGCCGGCGATCGCGAGCACCGCGATGGTCAGCATTAACGACAGCATCGATCCGAATGGCCAGTCGCGCGTGCTGAGGAACGCTTCCTTGATCATGTTGCCGACCAGCCAATCGTCTTTGCCGCCGAGAATCTCGGGGATCGCGAACATGCCGAGCACCGGGATAAATACGAGCGCCGAACCTGAAAAGATGCCGGGGAGCGAGAGCGGAAAAGTGATTCTCCAGAAACGCTCCCACGCGCCGGCGCCGAGGTCCTGTCCCGCGTCAAGCAGCGTCGGATCGTGCTTTTCGAGGTTGGTGTAGAGCGGGAGGATCATGAAAGGCAGGTGGACGTAGACCATGCCGACGATGACGGCGAAACGCGAGAACAGCAGGTCGAGCGGGCCCAGGATGATCATCCAGGCGTAAACCCGCACCAGGAAGTTACTTGCGAACGGCAGAATCACGAGCAGCACCATCAAATCGCGGTGGGCTTTCGGGCTGCGCGCGATCAGCAGCGCTACCGGATACGCCATCACGAGGCACAGCAGTGTCGTCAGCGCCGCGACGCCGAAAGACTTGAGGAAGATTTCAAAATAGACGCGGTCGCCAAAAAAAATCCGGTAGTTCTCGACAGTCAAGCCGGATTCTTCGCTGCCGGTCAGGGGAAACAGCGGAGCAAGGCCGCCGAATTCGCCCGGATACATGAACGACGCCGCGACCATGATCAGCCCAGGCAGCGCGAAGAACAGCAGCAGGTAAATGAACGGCGGCCCGCCGACCACGAACCTGGCAAAGCGTGCACCCGGGTTGCTCATTTCAGTTCAGCCCAGTACAAAATGACCGGCGTCATGCCGCCACGCCACCTGCACCGGATCGTCGATCTCGAAAAAGCGCGCGCGCCCGGAGCTCACGTTCGGCAGCAGTGATTCGATCTTCTGGCCGTTGTCGAGCGCGACGATATACGTGGTGACATCGCCGACGTAGACCAATTCACGCACTGTGCCCCGGAAGCGGTTGCCGAGCTCGGGGTCGACACTGCCCGCAACCGCGTAGATCCGCACCATTTCCGGCCGCAGCGCGAGCACGCCGTGGGCGCCGGCGCTAACTCCACTGCGCGCGGGCGCGATAAATGTTCCCAGTCCGGCGCTTTCGAGCGTCAGCGTTTCGCCGCTGATGGCCTTGACCGTGGCCTCGAGCAGATTGCAGTTGCCGATAAAATCGGCCACAAACCGGTTGCTCGGAAAACCATAAATTTTCGACGGCGCGTCGAGCTGTTCGACCCGGCCCGCGTTCATGACCGCGATCCGGTGCGATAAAGCAAGCGCTTCAGCCTGCGCGTGCGTGACGAACACGAATGTGACGCCGATATCGCGCTGCAGGCTGATCAGCTCGACCTGCATCTGCTCGCGCAACTTGGCATCGAGTGCGCCGAGCGGCTCGTCGAGCAGCAGCACGCGCGGGCGGTTGACGAGCGCGCGCGCGAGTGCGACACGCTGTTTCTGGCCGCCTGACAATTCGTGAGGCAGATGCCTGGCTTTGTCAGGCAGGTGCACGGTATCGAGCATTTCCCTGACCTTGGTGGTGATCTCATCCTGACTTTTGCCCGCCATGCGCAGCGGAAATGCGATGTTCTGAGCCACAGTCATGTGTGGAAACAGCGCGTAGCTTTGAAAAACCGTATGAATCGGGCGCTTTTCCGGCGCGGTGTCGGCGAGATCCTTGCCATCGAGCAGGATGGCGCCGCCATCGGGTTGGTCGAAGCCGGCGATCATCCTGAGCAACGTCGTCTTGCCGCATCCTGACGGCCCCAGCAAGGTGAAGAATTCGCCGCTTTCGATGCCGATGCTGACGTTATCGACGGCGGTCAGGGTGCCGAAGCGGCGTGTGACGTTGCGGATTTCGAGAAGCGCCATGAAGGCAGTCGCCCGGCGGAGAACACGCGCATTCTAGCAACTTTTTTCCGCGTTGAATGCGCACGTCGAGCGCACGGCTGCCGCTTTGCTGCGCGTCTTGGAGGCGTCAGAACAGATGGGTCCAGATCAACGTTACCGCAATCACGCAGAGCAGCACCGCAATCACTGCAAGCAAAGTGGCGTGCTGCTTCTGTTCGTCTGCGAGCTGCTGCAATTGCTGTTGCACGCGCGCGCCGCTGGTGTCATCGAGGTAGCGGTGCACCAGACGCGGAATTTCCGGCATCAACGTGGTCCAGCTGGGTGCTTCGACGCGCAGCCGCCGCAAGAGACCGCGCCAACCGACCTGTTCGGACATCCAGCGTTCCAGGAACGGCTTCGCAGTCGCCCACAGATCGAGCTCAGGATCGAGCTCGCGCCCCAGTCCCTCGATATTGAGCAGGGTTTTTTGGAGCAGTACGAGCTGCGGCTGCACCTGGATGTTGAAGCGCCGTGAAGTCTGGAACAGCCGCAGCAAAACGCGGCCGAATGAGATTTCCCGCAGTGGCTTGGCGAATATCGGTTCGCACACGGCGCGAATCGCGGTCTCGAATTCGTCCACGCGGGTTTCCTTCGGCGCCCAGCCGGATTCGACGTGCACCTCGGCGACGCGGCGGTAATCGCGCCGGAAAAACGCCAGAAAATTCTGCGCCAGATAGCTTTTATCGATTTCGGTGAGCGTGCCCATGATGCCGAAGTCGAGCGCGATATAGTGCCCGCTGGCCGCGACGAAAATATTGCCGGGGTGCATGTCGGCGTGAAAAAAACCGTGGCGGAATACCTGAGTGAAAAAAATCTCGACCCCAGCGCGCGACAATTTTTTGATGTCCATGCCTTGCTCGCGCAGCTTCGCGACCTGCGATATCGGCGTGCCGTGCATGCGCTGCATCACCATCACTTCGGTCGAGCAGTAATCCCAGTGGATTTCCGGCACCAGCAGCAATGGTGAGTTCTCGAAGTTGCGGTGCAGCTGGCTTGCGTTCGCCGCTTCGCGCATCAGATCGAGTTCGGCATCGAGATGTTTGGCGAATTCGGCGACGACCTCATGCGGGCGCAGCCGTTTGCCGTCCGCCCACAGCAGTTCGATCAGGCTCGCGCCGGCATCGAGCAGCGCGAGATCGTTGTCGATGACCTGCCCGATTCCGGGACGCAGTATCTTGACCGCGACTTCCCTGCCGTCGTGCAGCCGCGCGAAATGCACCTGCGCAACCGAGGCGCTGGCGATCGCCGTCGAATCGAATTCCGCAAATACCTGGTCGACGGGCTTGCGATAGGCGCGTTCGAGCGCAGCCAGTACGAGACCGTACGCGAATGGCGGCACCTGGTCCTGCAGTTTAGCGAGCTCATCGGCGATATCCGGCGGGAGCAGATCGCGCCGCGTCGATAACACCTGACCGAATTTGACGAAGATCGGACCGAGCGCCTCCAATGCAAGGCGCAGCCGCACTGCGCGGGGCGCGTCAAGCTGGCGCCAGAATAACAGCCACTTGAGCAGGCTACGCAAGCCGCGCACACGTTCGTGGCCGAGAAAGAATTCGTCGAGGCCAAAGTGCACGCTGACGCTGACAATTTTCGACAATCGAAACAGACGCATGACCCGATTTTAACCGCCAATGACCAGAGGGAACACCACGATTCGAGCTCGCTGCAGGCAGCTCAACGCAAAGGCGCAACCGATACGAAACGGAGAGAAAGAAAACGCAGAGGAAACTCGAGCCTCGCTTCTCCATCCTCTCGGGGATGGGGTGAGATGAGGAACGGCGTCGGTTATTCTTTTGTTCGGCTACGGCAGCTCATGAATCACTTCGCGGGCTTGGCATCTTGGCGCTGCAATCGACTTGCGATTCGCTGCTCCACTCGCGCGACGTCGTCGCGCAAGGTGTCGACGTCGCGCAGAAATTGATCGATATCCTGCCGCGATGCGATCAACGGTTGTTCTTCGGTCCAGTACGCGACCGCCGAGCGCGCAATACTGTCAAAGGTATCGATTTGCCAGCGCCTGAGGCGGGCGCCGGCTTCCACCATGCGGTGCGCGGCGATGTCACCGAATACGCGGCTTAAGTCTTCCTCAATATCCCACTTCAGGTTCTGCGCGATCGCGAGGATTTCACGCGCCAGCGCAGTGTCGCCTTCGAAGGCCACTTCCTGCCATGCGTTTGAATCAGCGGCAAGCATGCGCAGCGCAATGCCCGGCGTAAGTGCGAAGCTCGCATCGGCAGCGCCGGAGGCCGCTGCGTCCGCAACCTCGCCCGAATCGCGTATCGCGAGCGTTACCGCAAACGGCGCGAGATTGAAGCGGACCGTTTTACCGGCAAATGGCTTGAGCCGGTCGCATGCCCACGACGCACCCTGCAACAGATGATTGACCGCGGCGGCGAACGGCGGCTTGAAAAGTCCGCTAGCGGTAGGTCCGGGGCCGATGCCCGCATCGTTCGCCGGCCCGGACATACGCGTTGATCAGTCCTGCTGAATACCGGCGATCAACCAGCCGGTGGCTCCATTCAGCGGTTTCTCGAGATGCCAGATCTCGCTGAATGGCTCCGCGGCTGCGTCGGCACGTTCGCGTATCATGCCGCTAAAGCGCACGCTGGCGATATAGGCTTCGCCTTCGGTCACAACTTCGATCACCTCGGCATCGAGAGTGACAACGTCCGTTTGTTGTGGCGCGTCGCCGCGAGCATTTAACTCGGCGGCAATCTCGGCATAAAGATCGGGCGTCATGAAATCGCGCATGGTCGACAGATCGCGCTTGTCATTAGCCGCCTGCAGCTGCGTAAAATTAAGTTTCGCGTGATGCACAAACTGCTCGACATCGAAGCCTGGCGGATAGCGGGTGGCTGCAATTGCCGGCGCGGCGGCGCCGCCAAACGCATTTGAAATAGCGGGTGCAGACGACTGACTAGGCGGTGCGCCCAGGCTTCCGGCGCCTGCGTACTGCAACGGTCGGGCCTGCGTTTTCGATCGCAGCATGCGCCACGCAAACATCAGCGCGGCCGCGATTAGCCCGATCATCAAAATCCCGCCGAATGCGCCCGCGAGGCCGTTGTTAAAAAACAGCGAAGCCAAACCCGCGCCAAGCGCGAGACCGGCCAGCGGCCCGAGCCATCGACTCATTCCCGACGGCTGCTGGGTTGGAGCGGTAGGCGCAGCGGAAGGCGCTTGCTTGGGCGGAGTTGTCGGTGCGGGTTGGATGCTGCGCTGTTTGCCGATACTGGTACCGCCGCCGAGCCGGCGTGCGTCGGCGTCGTGCGCAATCAAGCCCACGCTCAAGAGCGCGGCAATCACCATCATCATTTTATTCATCATTTCCTCCTAATCGGTCTCAGGCCGAAGCCGCATTCTAACAACCTTGTGCGCAAAATCGAAAAAACACATTAAGTCATGGCGTTATCAACATGCGTTGATCGTCGCGTCCATGATGGCTTTCGGCACTGGCCTAAACGCGCGTCTGTGAGTCGTTACCGGCGTGCCGGTCTATATTCGAGTAATTCGACCAGCATCCAGTCGCCATTACGCCAGCCGTCATCCATATCGCCATTTTGTGTTTTGTCCCTATATAGAGATCGATACGAGCCAAACACGACATTGTTCACGGCAGGGGCATACCAGTCGTCTTCCGTGATGTATTCCTGCGTGCGCTCGAATGTTTCGACACCTGAATAAGCGGCACGGTGCACGAGCATCGAGTCAAAAGCGCCCGCCGGCACAGCCACGCGTTGCCAACCGACCGCTTTGCCGTCAACTCGTGCAAGTTCATAGATTTTGCTCTTCGTCACATCCGTGGCCTTCATTTGCACCGACCATTTCGAGTCGGTCTTCAGTGGAAACTGAAACGCCTGATAGGGCGGTGCATAGCGAAAGCGCTGAATATTAGTCATCGGTTTGTCGAGCCAGTTCCAGTCACGGGTGAACTGGTCAGTTGCAACGATGCTGCCATTTTCAGCTGTCACCTGTACCGTCACCACGTCACCGGCAATTGCACTGATGGTATGCGCAAATGTGCCGCGCGGCAGCTTGGTATATCCGTCGGTATGGCGATAGACCCAGGCGTCGCCAACCGCAAGGCGCGGCGAATCCGCCTGCGCGGGCGGATTCGCCGCCGGCGGAAACGGACTCGCCTGACAACCCGCAAGTACAATCGCGAGCACAAGCACGCCGAACCCAGGCTTAGACTTGGCTGAAGTCATGAAAGCTCTCCTCATGGCAGATTACACAGCGCGCCGACAACTTAAGTTGGATTCGCCATCGAGCGCGAATCAAGGAACGGCTCGTCGCGGACCCGGGCAATCGGACGTGATTGAAATTGAATCAGCATGGATATAATTGCGCACGGGTGCCGAGATACGATTAAAGCTTGTAGCCGCGATGCAGCGCAACAACGCCGGCGCTGAGATTGAAATATTCAACTCTTTCGAACCCGGCGTCTTCAATGAGTTTTTTCAGTTGTTCCTGGTCCGGGTGCATACGGATCGATTCGGCGAGATAGCGATAACTATCCCCGTCATTCGCAATAAGTTTCCCAAGCAGCGGCAGCATTCTGAAGGAGTACGCGTCGTAGAGAGGCTGCAGCGGCTTCCAAACTCGGGAAAATTCGAGCACCAGAAATCGGCCACCCGGGCGTAGAACGCGCTGCATTTCAACGAGCGCGCATTCCTTGCGAGTCATGTTGCGCAGCCCGAATGCGACGCAAACGCAATCGAAGTAAGCCGACGGAAACGGCAGACGCTCGGCGTCGCACCGCACCGCGGGTGCTACGATGCCGGCATCGAGCATGCGATCGCGGCCACGCGCGAGCATTGCCGCATTGATATCGCAGAGAACAACCTGACCGCTTGCGCCGACGCGACGTGCGAGCTGCATAGCGAGATCCGCGGTACCCCCGGCGACGTCGAGCGCGCGTTGGCCCGGCCGTAAATTGCTTTGCTCAACGGTGAAACGTTTCCAGAGCCGATGCGCGCCGGCCGACATCAGATCGTTCATCAGATCGTATTTCCGAGCGACCGAATCGAACACGCTGGCCACGCGCTGAGCCTTCTCGTCCTCGGGCACTGCTTGGAAACCAAAATCGGTGGTTCGGGGCATACGATATTTTATTCTCAGATTTTGGGCTTATTAACCGAGATTGACGCAACGGAGCATACTGCTAAAGCAAGCGATGAAAGTATTGCGACTGTTCAGTGTCAATATAAACAATCGCCAAGCGTCACGTCCGGCGCGAGTCATGCACCGGGTCTAAAACAGCGCATGACATCGTTTCAGAACGATCGCAAAAGGATAGGGGCGTAAACCTCAACCCGCTCAATGCAAGACG
>DASYSI010000481.1:0-3840 GCA_036003485.1 Burkholderiales bacterium
TCGCAATCAACCGGACCTTACTGACCACCCAGCCGTATGATGTCGACAAAGATTTGCAGCCGGTGGCACAGGTGCATTACCAGTCCAATGTGCTGGCGGTGACACCGGCGTTGCCGGCGCTGACGGTCAAAGATCTTATCGCGCTTGCAAAAAAGCACCCGGGACAATTGCTGTACGGCTCTGCCGGCAACGGCACGAGCGGCCATTTGAGCGCGGAGCTGTTCAAATACATGACCGATACGCAGATCGAGCATGTACCTTACAAGGGCAGCCCGCAGGCGATCATCGACCTGATCGGCGGCCAAGTACAGTTGACGTTCAATAATCTGGTGGTGATCGCGCCGCATATCAAAGCCGGAAAGGTGCGTGGACTGGGCGTAACGGGTCCGAAGCGCTCGAGCCTATTACCGGATTTGCCGACGATCGCCGAGGCCGGCGTGCCGGGATACGAAGTCACGGCGTGGGGTGGAATCATTGCGCCGGCGGGCGTGCCGAAACCCATCATCGCAAAAATAAACGCGGAGATAAACAAAGCGTTTGCTGTTCCGTCGGTAAGAAAGCAGTTCGTTGCGCTCGGCAGCGAGCTGGTAGGAGGCACATCCGAACAATTCTCGCAGTTCATTAAAACGGAAAGTCAAAAATGGGCGTCTGTCATCAAACGCTCGGGTGTGAAAATCGACTGAGCAATTGAGAATGAGATGAAGATTATCAGAGGGGACACATGGGGAAGCTGTTAGGGGTGCTGGGAGGAATGGGGCCGATGGCCGCAGCGGATTTTTTCAGGAAACTCATCGAGGAAACCCCGGCGCAGCGCGATCAGGATCATGTTCCGGTCATCGTATATTCAGTGCCGCAAATTCCGAGCCGCGACAAAGCCCTCACGCGAAATGGCGAATCGCCGCTGCCGCAGATGTTGGCGGGCATGAAGATATTGCGAGAGGCAAACGCGAAATGCGTCGCCATTCCATGCAATACGGCGCATTTCTGGTATGACGAGCTGCGTACCGGCGGCGGCCTGCCGATTTTGCATATCGTCGACGCAGTATGTGACGAGATGGCGAGCCGCGGCAGGGCGACCGACAGCGTAGGTTTGCTGTGCACCGAAGCGACGCTAGCTTCTCGGATTTATCATGATCGCCTGCTGAAACACGGAATCGAACCCGTGGTCAATTTGCCGCACGAACGTGACGAGTTTATCAATCCTGCAATTGATCTCGTCAAGATGGGACGGCTCGAAGAAGCGGGCAGGGCCGTCGAACGCGCGGTGGCGCGACTGTTCGAACGCGGTGTGCAAACGCTCGTTCTTGGATGCACGGAAATTCCGGTCGCGCTCGAAGCGGTTCGCTTTCCTGAAATGGAAAAATGCATCGATGCGACACGGGCGCTGGCGCGAGCTTCGGTGGCGTGGTCGCTCGGTTCGAGCGATCGTGTGCGCGCCGCGTAAATGAATTCACCTGCAGTGTTGCGCCGGTTGTTCGTTGCGTGCGCCGCCGCGATGGCGATGGCTGCGTCCTTTTGTGTGTTCGCGCAACAGACTTACCCGAGCCGGCCGATACGCATGATCGTGCCGTTTACGCCTGCGGGCGGCTCCGATCTCGTGGCGCGGGCGGTGGCGCCAAAGCTTGCCGCCGCGTGGGGTCAGCAGGTTGTCGTCGACAATCGGCCAGGCGCCGGTACGGTTATTGGCACCGAGCTTGTCGTGAAGGCGCCGCCCGATGGATATACGATGCTACAGGGCGGAGCAAGCCTCAGCATCACTCCGTCGCTGCGCAGGAACCTTCCCTACGACGTCCGCAAAGATCTCATTCCAGTCACGCAAGTCGCCACACAGGCGTATCTCTTGGCGGTGTATCCTGGTTTTCCTGCGAAATCGGTTGCGCAGCTACTTGCGCTTGCGAAGCAGAAGCCCGGTCAAATCAATTTTGGCGCGTCGGTCGGCAGCGGCGGACATCTCTCGGGCGAACTGTTCAAGCTGATGACAGGCGCGCAAATCGTGCATATCCCGTACAAGGGCGCGGGTCCCGCCATTATCGATTTGATCGGCGGACAAATTGTTTTGGTGTTCGCGGACGCGCTCGCGGTGTTACCGTACTTGAACTCTTCGAAATTGAGGGCGATCGCGGCAACCACGTCTCGTCGCGCATCGATGCTGCCCGACGTGCCGACAGTTGCGGAATCCGGAGTCCCGGGCTACGAATCGAGCTCGTGGTACGGCCTGTTGGTGCCTGCGGGAACGCCCAAAGACATCATCGCCAAGCTGAACGGCGAGATCATCAGAATCCTGCGCGTTCCCGAAACACGCGAGTGGTTCGTGGGTGCAGGGCTCGAGCCGATCGGCAATAGTCCCGCCGAATTTGCGGCGCTGATCGAAGCGGAGACTCAAAAATGGGCCAAAGTGATCAAAGCGGCGCATATTCCGACCGAATGATGTAGTTTCACTCCGCACGCACCTTTCAATGGGATCGAGCTCAATGGCAACGCAACATAATCAACGGGATTGGCAGGCATGAATCTGCGCGAACTCGAAACTCCGTGCCTCGTGCTCGAGCGCCGCAAGCTCGATCGCAATATCACGCGCATGCGCGGGCATCTCGCGCAGCTCGGGGTCGCGTTACGCCCGCACGTGAAGACCGCGAAGAGCGTTGAGGTCGCGCGTCTGGCGCTCGAAGGTCAGCCCGGCGGCATCACCGTTTCGACGCTGAAGGAAGCCGAGTCATTCTTCGCTCATGGCGTCACCGATATTCTCTATGCCGTTGGCATCACGCCCACGAAGCTCGATCACGTGGCGGACTTGAGGCGCAGGGGAGCAGACGTAAGCGTGATTCTTGACAATCCCGAAGCGGCGCGCATTGTCGCTGCGCGTGGCGAAGCGTTGGGCATCCGTTTTCCGGTGCTGATAGAAATCGACAGCGACAACCATCGTTCGGGAGTCAAGCCTGCCGATCGCGTGCTGCTCGAGATCGGACGTATCCTCGACGCAAGCCGTGGCGCCGACTTGCGCGGCGTGATGACCCACGCAGGGGAGTCGTACCACTGCGATACGGTGGACAAAATCCGCACGATGGCAATTCAGGAGCGCGATGCCGTCGTGCAATGCGCCGCGCGGCTCACGGCGGCAAGCCTGCCGTGCCCGGTCGTGAGTGTCGGCTCGACGCCGACCGCAACGTACAGCGAAGACCTGACCGGTGTCACCGAAGTGCGCGCCGGGGTCTATGTATTCTTCGATCTGGTCATGGCCGGCATCAGCGTGTGCGCGATCGACGATATTGCACTTTCGGTGCTGTGCACGGTCATCGGCCACCAACTCGACAAAGGATGGATCATCGTCGACGGCGGGTGGATGGCGCTGTCGAGCGACCGCGGAACGCAGAATCAGAAGGTCGATCAGGGTTACGGCATGGTGTGCGATATCAGCGGCAATCCGGTCGACGATCTCCTGGTCAGTTCGACCAATCAGGAACATGGAATTATCACGCGCCGCGACGGCGGACGCGCCGACTGTGCGGGGTTTCCGGTCGGCACTCTGCTCCGCATCCTGCCCAATCACGCCTGCGCAACTGCCGCGCCTCACGACCGCTATTACGTGGTTAACGGCGATCTGGAAATCGCAGCGACGTGGCCGCGATTCAACGGGTGGTAAGGTCTGCTCGGACCGGGCGTTTCCAATATACCTGCGATCGGGCGGTGAAAAAATGCCGCATGAAAAGCGCGCGGGACTTCATGCGATAATTCTGAACCGGTGCTCTGCGCCGAGCTTTTGTGAGGGCAGAGACCTTATCTTGTCTGGAGTAGTTATGCCGAAAAAATCGCATATGTGTTTGATCCCGGCCGTTTTTGTTT
>DASYSI010000482.1:0-2464 GCA_036003485.1 Burkholderiales bacterium
GCTTGTGTGGCACCGCAATTCGACGAATTACTGGCTCGCGTTCTACGACGTGTCGCACAGGAATTGTATAACTTTTCGTCTCGTCAATTACGGATTGTAGTCATGCTGCCAGCAGGTCCATGAACTCATTTACAGGCATCCCGCTCAGCCGTACGCGGTCACAGCAAACTTCCAGCACCGCCATGCGCTGCTTTTCCGCGAATGCGCGCGTCACATTGCGCGTAAACTTTTCCAGCAGCAGCGGTGCACCTTCCTTGCGGCGCGCGCGGTGCCCCAGCGGGTACTCGACTTCGACACGCGGCGTCGCCGTCCCGTCATGAAAGTGCACGCGTATCGCGTTCGCGTTGGAGCGCTTGTCCGGATCGAGATACTCGCGGCTGTAGCGCCTGTCTTCGTGCACCACCATCTTCGCGCGCAGCGCGTCTATGCGCGGATCGGCGGCGAATTCGTCCTCGTAATCACGCGCGCAGAGCGTGCCGAAGATCAGGCCGAGCGCCGCCATGTATTGCAGGCAGTGATCGCGGTCGGCAAAATTGTGCAGCGGTCCGCTCTTGTCTATCATGAGTACGCAGGTCTCGTGCGTCCACAGTTCCACCTTCGCGATCTCGTCCAGCCGGCCGCGCGCGAGCGGATGCAGTCTGATCGCGGCTTCAACCGCGGTCTGTGCGTGCAGGGCCGCCGGGTAGGAAATCTTGAACAGCACGTTTTCCACGATATAGCTGCCAAGCGGGCGCGAGAATATGAACGGCTTGCCCGCGAACACGACATCGTAGAACCCCCAGGTTTTTGCGCTGAGCGCCGTGGGGTAGCCCATTTCTCCCTTCATGGCCATCAGCGCGAGCCACACGCCGCGGCTTGCCGCGTCGGGCGCCGACCAGGACTTTCGCGACCCGGTGTTGGGCGCGCGCCGGAAAGTGGCGAGCGCGTGCCCGTCTATCCACGCGTTCGATAGGGCGCTGACGATCTCCTGCCTCCCGCCACCCAGCATGCGCGTCACGACCGCCGCTACCGCGACCTTGACCAACAGCGCGTTGTCGCGCCCGGTGCGCGTGAAGTTGTTTTCCAGACCCATCCAGCCGATCATTTCGTAGGCTTGGATTGCCGCGCGGAGCACATCGCGCATGACGAGCGGCCGCTTGCCGCGCGCGAGACGAGAGCGGCTTAGCCAGTCCGCCACGGAGAGTATTGCGCAGAACGCATCGGAAGGATGCATCACCGTCGCGCCGAAGAAAGCATCGCTGTAATCCACCCAGCGCACTAGCGCCCCAGTGCTGAACGTCGCGTCCACGGGATCGAGCTGTAAAGAAGTCCCCGGAACGCGGGCACCATTCGGCACCCGAGTACCAGGCACCGCGGGGCCAACGAGTTTCATGCATTCCGGGTAGGCGAGCGCCTCGAACGCGCATCCCAGACTGTCGAGCAGGCAGTCGTGCGCGGTTGCCCACGCGAGCTTGCTGCGGGGCTGAAAGCGCTCGACGTACTCGGCGATTTCAGTGATTACCGCGTCGGGAATGTGATCCCGAACTCTACGCGTGTCTGTCATGTTTACTTTGAAACATTCGACAATTTTCCAAATCGATTCGACAACAGAGACCGGCAACCCGCCCGGCTCTTGCCCCACGATGCGCGCGATCACGTCCACCGGGTTTTCGGGTGGCGGAGGCGCAATCAATCTGGTCGGTTTAACAGGCAGACACCCGTCGCATAATGTCATCTTCGCGTGCAGCTACGTTACCCGCCAGCAATCGATGTCGGGATTCTGACTTGGGAATCACCGAAGCCACTTCCGGCTGATAGTTACACTATAATCGGAACGATTCGACGCGAATACCTTGATCAGATATTTTTCCGGAATGTCGTCGACCCGACGCGCAAGCTGTCCGAATTCCGGGATTACCACATCGAGCATCGCGTTCACCGCTTGCTCGCCGGCGCCATGCCGTCCCACCGTGCCGGTCCAACAGCACGAACCGCCGCTTACGCTGAAACTTAACGTAATGAGCAAGGCCGCTCGTCGCAAGCATTTGCAACTGTGCCCAACCGTGCCCAACAGAGTCGAGCAAAAGTCGAGCACAGATTCTTTGCGGTCTCGTCTGCTGCGTTTGTCCGTTTGACCTGTGCGTGATCAATCGGCACCGGCACGCAGGGTGATCAGTGTCCCCAAGGCAATCAACGACAGCGTTACGGACACTGTCAGTGCTCCTCTCGCGCCCCACGTTTCGAGCACCAGACCGAAAGCGAATGGCGCCAGCGCCTGCATGCCGCGCGCGGCGACGGACAAGAAGCCGGTGCGCTCACCGTAACCTGCTGGGCCGAACAGGGCGAGTGGTAGCGTGCCTTTGGCAATGGTGATCATGCCATTGCCAGCCCCATGCAGCACCGCAAAGCTGAAGGCGCCCATCGGTAAACCAAACTGCATTGCGATCAAGGCGACGCCCACCGGATGCAGGGCAGTGGCAACACG
>DASYSI010000483.1:0-6170 GCA_036003485.1 Burkholderiales bacterium
ATGGCCAGGCGCAGCCTGCGCCCTATCCGCGCATCGATTTGCTCAGAGGCAGAATCGGACGCGCCATCGCGCATCCCGTGACCCTGCAGTGTTGCCGCGTGTTTGCGATGGCGCTGTTCGTCCTCGTGGTCGTCGCGGGACTGGCCGGTATCCAGTCGCCGACCAAAAATATTGCGCCCATCATGATATGGGCGATCTGGTGGGTAGGAATGGCCTACATTTCCGCGCTGCTCGGCGATTTGTGGCGACTCTTGAGCCCGCTGCAGACTGCTTTCGCGTGGGCGCAAAGCGCGTATTCGCGTATCGCGGGCGGCGCAATACTTGCGCTCGGACTCAAATATCCACAGAAGCTCGCGATGTGGCCCGCGGTCGTCCTGTTCTTCGCTTTCGCATGGGCGGAACTCGTGTGGGAACGATCCGATGTGCCATCGGATCTGGCGGTCGCAGTGCTCGTCTATTGCGCGATAACATGGACAGGAATGCTGCTGTTCGGCCGCAAGACGTGGCTCGATCACGGCGAAATGTTTGCATTGATATTTGGCGTGCTGGCGCGTTTTGCGCCGACGGAATTTCGCGTCGTAAACGCGAAGCCGGAGTGGAATCTGCGGCCTCCTGCCGTGGGCTTGCTGAGCGACGAACCCGTGCACCCGTCGCTGATGGCGCTCGTCGTGCTGATGCTTGCGACGGTGACTTTCGACGGCCTGGCTGAAACGCCGCTATGGGCGAGCATTGCCGACAATTTCGCTCAATGGCTGCCCGCGGCGATTACGCTGTCTTCGGAGGAAGTGGCGCGCACGCTGATCGCTACCATCGGCCTGGCCGGTGTCTGGGCGTTGTTCATGTCGATTTACCTGGCGTGCGCGTGGTCGATTGCGCGTACGGCGGCCGCGGCCTCTGCCGAACGCCGGACGCCGGCGAAACGCGAGGCGACCGTCACCGTCGCGTGCTGGTTTGTGCTGACGCTGGTGCCGATCGCGATCGCCTATCACCTGGCCCACTATCTGTCGTTTCTGGTGATGGCGGGTCAGTACCTAATTCCGCTCGCGTCCGATCCATTCGGTTTTGGCTGGGACCTGTTCGGCACGACCCGCTACTTTGTCAGGATCGGCATCGTCGATGCGCGCTTTATCTGGTACACCTCCGTAATCGCTATCGTGGCGGGGCATATCGCTGCGGTCTACCTTGCACATACGATGGCGTTAAGAGTCTTTAGAGAAAAGCGGATCGCGCTCAAAAGCCAGTATCCGATGCTGATGCTGATGATCGGCTACACCATGGTAAGCCTGTGGATCATTGCGCAGCCTATTGTGATGAGCCGTTTCGGCTGACATCGACGCGCGGCAATTGAGCGGCATTGCCGCAGCGGACGTTGGTGTAAGATTGGCGCTCGGTCCCGCATTTCATATCGAGCATGAACCAGCCCGCCGCTCACACTGCGTTACTGCGCAAACCATTACCTGAAGGTCTGCTGCAGGAATTGCGCGCGCTGGTGGGCGAACGCGTCGCGACTTCAGAGGCCGCGCGCGCGCACCACGGCAAGGACGAGTCCGCGCATCCCCATGCGCTTCCCGACGCGGTCGTTTACCCGCTGACGACGCGTGAAATCGCGCAAATCGTCACGCTCTGCAGGCGGCATCGCGTGCCGCTGATTGCGTTTGGCGCCGGCAGCTCGGTCGAAGGCCACGTGCTCGCCATTCATGGCGGAATTACGCTCGATCTGACGCGCATGAACGCAATTCTTGCTGTCAATGTCGACGATCTCGACGCCACCGTCGAGGCCGGTGTGACGCGCAAGCAGCTCAATTCCCATCTGCACGACAGCGGCTTGTTTTTCGCCATCGATCCCGGTGCGGACGCAACGTTGGGCGGCATGAGCGCGACACGCGCTTCGGGCACGAACGCAGTGCGCTACGGCACGATGCGCGATAACGTGATGGGACTCACCGTGGTGCTCGCCGACGGCCAGATCATCCGCACCGGCGGGCGCGCGCGTAAGTCATCTGCAGGCTACGACCTCACGCGGCTCTTTGTCGGCAGCGAAGGGACCTTAGGCATCATCACCGAGGTCATCGTGCGCCTGCATCCTCAACCTGAGGCAGTGTCGGCCGCCGTCTGCGCGTTCCCGAGCGTGGATGACGCCGTGCGCACCGTGATAGAAACGATACAGATGGGCGTGCCGATCGCGCGCTGCGAGCTGCTTGACGCGCTCACCATCCAGGCCGTCAACCGCTACAGCAAACTCGCGCTGCGCGAAGTGCCAATGCTGTTATGCGAATTTCACGGCACCGCTGCGAGCGCCGAGGAGCAGGCGAAAACCGTCCAGAGCATTGCGGCAGACCACGGCGGTCTCGATTTTGAATGGGCGACACGCCAGGAAGAACGCACGCGTTTGTGGCAGGCGCGGCACGATGCTTACCTCGCCTGCCTGCAGCTGCGCCCCGGAAGCCGCGGTGTTGCAACCGACGTTTGCGTACCGGTATCGCGGCTTGCCGAATGCATCGCCGCAACCATTGAAGACATCGCGCACGCTTCGATGCCGATTCCGCTGTTCGGGCACGTCGGCGACGGCAATTTTCACCTCGTAATACTTGTCGATCCGCAGAACCAGCACGATCTCGACGAGGCAGACGCGATCAACCAGCGGCTGATAACGCGTGCGCTGGCGATGGGAGGCACTTCGACCGGCGAGCATGGCATCGGGCTCGGCAAGCTCGACTTCCTCGCTGCCGAGCACGGTGATGCCGTGTCGGTGATGCGCGCGATCAAGCAGGCGCTCGATCCGGACAATCTATTCAATCCCGGCAAGGTCGTGCGGCTGTAGACCTTACCGCGGCGCCCATTCACGCAAAGCGGCGACGCCGCGACTCAATGCTCCTCGACGAACAGCTTGCATGTAATGTGCGGATGTCGGCTGCCGGCATCGCCGAATATCTTTGACCACCAGTCGAGTGGGCGTATCGTGGCGTGCGCGTTCTCGCCATTCGGCAGCGTGGTCTTCGCCGGATAGCATGCAACGCTCGCAAAAACAAAACAATTGGCGAATGAAAACATCTCGGCGACTATCCAGGGTATGTCGTCTTCGCTGCAATGCTCGAGGACGTCGGTCGAAATTACTCCGTCGAATTTGCCCTCGGGTAGCCTGCTGAAGCGCTCGTAACAGGGATCGTAACAGCGGACCTCGTCGATATCCCAGTAATCGATTACGCCATCGCGTTCGCCGACCCCCGGAATGACGACCTTCGGCAGATCATACTGGTAGCCCTTGCCGCATCCGTAGTCGAGCACCGTTCGCGCGCCGGTCTTGTCGATCAGGTCCTTGATGCGTTTGGTGTGCGGCAGCATGCTGACGCCCGGATAAGTCTCGTCCGGCGACAGTCCCAGAATCCGCTCGCCACGAGTGTGCAACTCGCGATACAGGCTCACCATTCTTTGGTAGTTGGGACTCGGAGTATCTCGGCTGTAACTCATGGTATCGATTGTAAGGCAGCAACCGATCGCCCGTCAGCCGCGCGTAGTTCTTTACGGCGCGTTGCCCCTCAGATCACAATCCGCTGCCGCAAATCGGCGATCTGCTCGTCGCTGTAGCCTAACTCGCGCATCACTTCGTCGGTATGTTCGCCGCATTCGGGCGTCGCAGTGCGGACTTCGCTCGGCGTGCGTGAGAGCTCGAACGGCTGGTTGACGAGCTCGATGTCGCCGAGTATTGGATGCTTGACCGGCACCGCCATTTTGACGTGTTGTACCTGGCGGTCGGCAAACACTTCGTCCATCTTATAGATCGGCCCGCTTGCCACACTGCTCTTCTCGAATATCTCGAGCCACTCGCGGCTCGTTTTGCGCCGCGTGTACTCGGACAGATCCTTGTGGCACTGCGCGCGGTTTTTGGAACGCAGGAGGCTGCCCGCGTATTCGGGCTTGGCGAGCAGCGCCTGCGCGCCGATCGATTTGCACAGCCGCTCCCACATCGGCTCTCCGCCGGCAGCGATGTTGATATAGCCATCCGCGGTCGGAAACACGCCGGTGGGAATCGAAGTCGGATGGTCGTTGCCGGCTTGCGGCGGGACTTCCTTGGCGACGAGCCAGCGCGCAGCCTGGAAATCGAGCATCGCAATCATCGCCTGCAGCAGCGACACGCGCACCCATTGCCCCTCACCCGATTCTTCACGCTCGAGCAGCGCCGTCAAAACGCCGTTGGCGCAGTACAGCCCGGCGGCGGAATCGGCGACTGCGATTCCGGCGCGCACGGGTCCGCCGCCGGGCTCGCCCGTGATCGCCATCAGTCCTCCCATGCCCTGGGCGATCTGATCGAAGCCCGGACGCTTGGCATAGGGGCCGTCCTGCCCGAAACCTGAAATGCTCGCATACACGATGCGCGCGTTGGTCTTCTTGAGCGACTCGTAATCGATGCCGAGACGGAATTTCACATCGGGGCGGAAGTTCTCGACCACCACATCGGCGCGGTCGGTGAGCTTGCGGAAGATCGCAATTCCGTCGGGGTCCTTGAGATTGAGCGTGATCGCGCGCTTGTTGCGGTGCAGATTCTGGAAGTCGGGTCCGTGCCGTTTGTCACCCCAGCCGTCCGATAGCTCGAGCTTCGGCGGCGATTCGATCTTGATCACGTCGGCGCCCCAGTCAGCGAGCTGGCGCACGCACGTCGGTCCGGAACGCACACGGGTGAGGTCTACGACTTTGAAGCGGGCAAGCGGCCCGCGGCGAGTGGTGTTGGTTGTCATGTTGAGCGACTCTAGAGATCCGATTTAGCGTGCGCGGCAGGCAGCCGCGCCACTTTAATTTGCCGCGCATCGTGGATTCGACGCGGCCCGAGGCATGGATCATACCTTTCCTTTTCCCGATACACCATGCGAGGGATTCCTGTCGCATGCGACGCTTCGCATATTCGGCTTGCCGGCTCGCGCAACACCCCGGCTCTGGCGTACACTCACCCGCATGGCCACGGTCGTGGAAGTCCCCGTCGACGTCGCGCGGCAACGCGAAGTTGTCAGCGCGCTCGCGGCGTTCTTGCCGGAACGCTCGCTGCTATATGAACGCGAAGACGTGCAGCCTTACGAATGCGATGGACTCTCCGCGTATCGTCAATTGCCGATGGTGGTCACGCTGCCGGAAACGGAAGCGCAAGTACAACGCATACTCAAAACCTGTTACGCACTCAGGGTGCCGGTTGTTGCGCGCGGCGCAGGGACTGGCCTCTCGGGCGGCGCGCTTCCGCCCGGCAACGGCGTGCTGCTTTCGCTCGCGCGCTTCATGCGCGTTCTCGACATTGACCCGGCGGCGCGCACCGCACGGCTGCAGCCCGGCGTGCGCAATCTCGCGATCTCGGAAGCCGCAGCGCCTTATGGCCTCTACTACGCGCCCGATCCTTCGAGCCAGATCGCGTGTTCTATCGGTGGCAACGTCGCGGAGAACGCCGGGGGCATGCATTGCCTCAAATACGGACTCACCGTTCACAACATTCTGCAACTGCGCGCGTTGACCATCGAAGGCGAGGTGCTCGAGATCGGCGGCGGCGGGCTCGACGCGGCGGGCTACGACCTGCTCACGCTTCTGACCGGATCGGAAGGCCTGCTCGCGGTGATCACCGAAATCACCGTCAAGCTGCTGCCAACGCCCGAACGCGCGCAATGCATACTCGCGGCATTCGACGATGTCGCAAAAGCGGGCGAGGCAGTCGCCAGCATCATCGCAGCCGGCATCATTCCGGCAGGACTTGAAATGATGGACAAGATCACCACCGGCGCGGTCGAACCGTTCGTCAACGCAGGCTATCCGCTCGAGGCGGCGGCGATTTTGCTGTGCGAATCGGACGGCAATGATGCAGAGGTGACTGAAGAAATCGGTCGCATGAAAGCGGTGATGCACGCGAGCGGCGCAAGCGAAGTGCGCGTCTCGCAGAGTGAAGCCGAACGGCTCAGGTTCTGGGCCGGACGCAAAGCCGCGTTTCCAGCCGCGGGCCGCGTGTCGCCCGACTACTACTGCATGGACGGAACGATCCCCAAAAAAGCGCTGCCGCGCGTGCTCAATGCAATTACACAGTTATCGGAAAAATACGCGCTGCGGTGCATGAACGTGTTTCATGCCGGCGACGGCAACCTGCACCCGCTGATCCTCTACGATGCGAACCAACCCGGCGAGCTCGAACGAACCGAGCGCTT
>DASYSI010000484.1:0-6515 GCA_036003485.1 Burkholderiales bacterium
GCGAAACTGCACGCAGCGCAATTTTCTGGAAATAACTTTGCGTGCAGATTATTCCGAGCGCATGCACGGGTCAAGCCCACGGCCGCGCGAGCGCGGCGATATCACGGCACCGTCGCCGCATTCATGCGCGCAAGGATGATTTCGGTGCGTTTGTGCAGATACCGCGTTTCGGCGCCCGGACCATAGCGGCGCGGGTTTGGCACCATCGCCGCAAGCTGCGCTGCCTGCTCAGGTCCGATGTTTGCCGCCGACATTCCAAAATGATAGCGTGCCGCCGCCTCCGCCCCGAATACTCCGTCGCCCCATTCGATCACATTGAGATAGATCTCGAGAATGCGGCGTTTGGTCATGATCGTCTCGAGCATAACCGTGATCACCGCCTCTTGCGCCTTGCGCCACCACGTGCGCTCACCCGACAGAAAGAGGTTCTTGGCAAGCTGCTGGCTGATGGTCGAGCCGCCGGAGACGATCCTGCCTTTCTTCAGATTCTTTTCGTACGCCTTCTGGATGCCTTCCCAGTCGAAACCTTCATGATCCGGAAATTTAGCGTCTTCGGCGGCGATGATGGCGCGCTTCAAGTTGATCGAAATCGCCCGGTAGGGCATCCATTGCTGACGCAGCACTGACTTTGGATTCTTCTCGTGCATCCGCTCGCGTCGCGCGTCTATGAACGCAGTCGACTCGGGATTGTGGTCGACCCAGTACCAGATGTGGATGAAAAACCAGAATTGCACGAATGCGAGCGCGATCAAGGCCAGCAGCAGCGTGTAGCAGAAGCTGCGCCAGAGGACTTTCATGCGAACGCCGTGAGCAAACCGGGACTGCCAGGTTTACTTCCGCCGCAATCTGTCCAAAACCGGCCGCGTATCAGGCCGCACACCGCGCCAGATGAGAAACGACTCGGCGGCCTGCTCGACGAGCATGCCGACGCCGTCGGCTGCGAGCGCGCCGTGCTCCGCTGCAAATTTCATGAACGGCGTCTCTTTGCCGTACACCATATCGTACGCGAGCGCCCCTTCAGCAAAAATTCGCGCAGGCAACGCGGGCATTTCATCGCGCAAACCGGCCGAGGTGGCGTTGATTATCAGATCGAATTTGGAACCCGCCAGTTGTTCATATGATTTCGCAGATACTCCGCGTAAAGCAAACCTTTCGAACTGCTGGAAATGCGCGACGAGGTTCATGGCTTTATCGGGCGTGCGGTTCGCAACGACCAGCGATTCCGGACCGCGATCAAGTATCGGGTGCAGCACGCCATAGGTAGCGCCGCCCGCTCCCATCAGCAATACCCGTTTGCCCCGAATCGGAAATGTGAGGTTGCGTTCGAGATCGGTCACAAGTCCGACGCCGTCGGTGTTGTAGCCGATCATCTTCGAAGCGGTAAATTCAATCGTATTCACGGCATCGGCATAGAGCGCGTCGCCGCGATGAACATCCACGAGGTTCCACGCTTCATGCTTGAACGGCAGCGTGACGTTAATACCCTTGCCGCCTTCGCTGCGAAATCGCTTGACCACGCCCGCAAACCCGTCGAGCGGCGCGAGCAGCTTGACATAGTCAAGCTCCTGGCCGGTCTGGCGCGCGAACTCGGCGTGAATCTGCGGCGAGATGCTGTGGGCGACGGGATTGCCCACCACGGCGTAGCGGTCGATCATCTTTGTACCTGCTACTCCGTGAACAGCTGGTCAGAGCGCGTAAAGGTCCAGGTGCGAGTGATGCTGAGGATGTCGGTATCTTTGGAAATATCGGCCGGAAACGCCGCATAGGGCGCAGCGAGCTGCACGATGCGCTTTGCCGCTTCGTCGAGTATCTTCTGACCCGACGAAAGATTGATTTCGACGGTGTCAACAGTGCCATCTGCTTTGATCGATACCGTGAGTCGCAGGCTGCCGTAGATCTTCTGGTCGCGCGCCGCCTGTGGATAGTTGAGCGTACCGACGCGCTCGACTTTGAGGCGCCAGTCATCGATATAGCGCGCAAAACGATATTCCTGCGTGCGGGCGCCCAAAAATTTCCGCCGTGGCCTTTTCTGGTAACTGTCCAGTTGTTGGTCGATTTGTGCTTCGAGCCGGGCTATTTCGAGGCTTCGGCTCAGGATGTCGGAAGCGCTCGGCGCAACTTTGACCTCAGTTTCGGGCGACGCCTGGGAGCTCGTGGTGTCAACCGCAGTCGAAGGCTTGGGTTGTGTCATCAACGGCGGGGGCTCGCGCTCGACTTGCTGTTCGCGCCGCGATTCCGGCGTGACCGCGCTCGTCTCTTTGTCGTTGCGCGTAACCGGCAGCGGGCTCTTGGCACGGCGGTCGAGATCGGTATTGCCGCCGCCGTCGAGATTCCGTTGCGCCGCAACCTCGGCCTCCTGCGGCCTGGCGGTCGATTTGGCATTGACCAGCACCACTTCGAGCGGCGGGGCGATGCTGTCGAGCTTGGACAAATCGGGCGGACGGATAGTGATGCCGAACACTACGAGCGCGTGCAGCACCAGCGATGCAAGCATCGCATATTGAAATCGCGACATATCATCCATCGCCAGCGGTGTGCGCTGAAGCGCGGAAAATTTATCCGCAAACGGCCGGTTACGCGGTTGGATCAAAATATTCCCCAACGGCAGCGATCTCGTCGAGCCCGTCAAACCCATAGTCGATATATTATAAACACTTGGTTCATTTGAGTCTATAAATACCTTATTTGACAGATATTTGCAATATATTTCTAATGTCGTTTAGAGTAACGGTTATCGTTTATTGCCTTAGTTAGCGAGCGCTCACAATACTTGCGTATTTTGCAAGTTATTTTTCATTGTAACAATGCCTTCCCTTCGAAATCGCCTTGCACGACGAGTTCCCAAGGGTCGACCCGAGACAGCGCGATACGCACGTGCTCGCCAGCATCGACCCCGTGCAAAGACGGCACGCGAATCACCAGCGGCAGGCGTTTGAACCGCACCAGGTTGTCGCGAATCACCGTCGCCTCGAGCTCTTTCACGCCTTCCTGCTCGATCCAGCGCAAGCACCAGTAGCGCTCCATATTGCGCTGAAATCCGGCATAGGCCTCGTATGCGAGCTCAAAATCCCGCAGCGCGATCAATAGCTGCTCGTCGCCCGGCTGGTATGGCGCCGCTTCATGTGCGAGCAGCGCAAGCAGCTGGCGTTGATTGATCAAATCGACATAACGCCGCAGGGGCGAACTCGACCAGGCGTATTGCGCGACGCCAAGCCCGTCGTGCGGTGCCGCGACGGTCGTCATGCGCGCGACGCCGCCGTTTTGCGCGCGATAAATAGCGGCATAACCGGCCTTCGCGAGCTGCCCGCCCCATTCGGAATTGGCAAATATCATCAGTTCCGATACGAGCGTATCGACCGGCGTCCCGCGCTCGCGCTCGACGATCCGCACGCGGCCGTCTTCGATGTAGAAATTGTATTCGGCGCGCTGATCGCCCTCGGCATCCGCCTTGCCGCGCGCAGCGCGCAAATGCTCAGCGAAATGCCACAGCCGCGTGAGCTCGCCGCCGTACGGGTGGGCAATTTCACCGGTCGCGAGCGTGTTCTTGTTGAACACGTCTTCCAGCTCATCGTGGCGCAGGTTGGCGGCGATCGGCACGCGCTCGCAGCGGCTGTGCGTGGCAACGATCGCGCCTTCGGCCGTCACTTCCGCGTAAAGCGAAACTGCCGGCCGCTCCGCGCCGGCGGCAAGCGTGAAAACTTCGATCGCGGCCTCGGGCAGCATGGTGATTTTTTGGCCCGGAAAATATACCGTCGACAGGCGCGCGCGCGCTGCTGCGTCGACGGATGAGCCCAGCGCAATTCCCAACGCGGGTGCCGCGATATGAATGCCGATCCGCGTATTGCCGTTTGGGAGCGGCGTCACCGAGAACGCGTCGTCAATTTCAGTCGTGGTCGCATCATCGATGCTGAACGCCCTGACCTCGGCGCGCGGCAGATTGTCCGGCGCGCCGACTGCAGGCAGTTCGCCGAAAGCGGTTCCGCGCGGAAAATACTCGAAGATAAAGCGATTGAGATGGTAGTCGTGGGGCGAGGCGAGCGCGCCGCACTTGGCAAACACGTGCGGTGGCGCGAGCCTCAATTGCGCGCACACGGCGTCGAGCGCTTTCCACTCGATGCTGTTCTTGTCCGGCGCATAGAGCAGTTTCGAAACGAGCGGCCGGAACGCATCAGGAAGCCGGCCGGCAGCAAGCTCGTCGACATAGCCCTGCTTCTGTGCGGCCTGCGCGCGCTTTTTCTCGCCGCTTGCGAGCGCCGCCTTGAGCGCGTCCGCAGGCGCGGCCTTATAGCGGCCTTTGCCGCGCTTGTAGAAATACATCGGCGCGCCGTGCAGTTTGAACAGCAGCGCGGCGGATTCGAGCGCCCCCGGCGCGTGGCCGAAATACTCCTTTCCCAGCGCGTCGAACGAAAATTCATCGGCGCCGCAGCACTGCCACAGAAAATCGACATCGATCCCGTCGGCGGCTTGCTGCGCCGAGTCCAAAAATCCGCCGAGCGCGGGCTCTCCGAAGCGCAGCAGTACTGCGGACGCCTTGACCTTGCTGCGTTTGCCGTGCGGCGCCTCGACCTGCAGCGAAGTGTCGTTGTCCGCAAGAACGGCACCGACTTTGAAGCTGCCTTCTTCTTCGTAAAAAACATTCATGCGCAGAAATGGGGAATGCCGCGCGAGGCGCGGCTTTGAGCGAGGCGCGGATTATAGCTCAACGGGACGGAAAATCAGGCGCAGGGCCAAACGCGCACACTTCCGATGTGATGTCACATCTGCCATAGGCCGGGGCCACAACCTGGTTTGGGCGCGAAATTCTACACTGGGCCCATTTCAGGCGTTGCAATGCCATGCAACGCACGATGGGCCGAAACAATTTTGGCGCGCGTCGCGCACTGCAACGCTGCAGTCATTCGTGTCCACTCAATCCTTTCGGTTGGCGGGTGTGTGCGGCGGTGACCGGAAGACGCCGTAAGCGTCGCAAGTCTAGCGAATTAGCCGTGAATAGTTCACACCAAATTGTTGAACACGTCACTGAGCGTCGCGCACGTGCTTTCTAAACTGGACGCATCTCGATAGGTAGTCGAGCTCATCCAGGAGAAAGCCGAATTGAAGAACCGCTGGCTGGTCGGTATCGCCGGGTTGCTCGTGATGACAATTCTGGGCGCCATCTATTCCTGGAGCTTGTTTACCCAACCTTTGATGGCGAGCTTCGGTTGGTCGAATATCACGACCACATGGACGTTCGCGCTATCGATCTTTTTTCTGGGGCTAGGCGCGCTGGCCGGCGGCCGCTGGCAGGACCGCGTCGGGCCGCGCAAGGTGGCGCTCGCCGGCGTTGTGATGTGGGGAATGGGAAACATACTCGCCGGCATTGGCACGTCGCACCTGGGCGTGTGGTGGATGTACGCGAGCTATGGCGTCATTGGAGGTTTTGGTGTCGGCATGGGATATGTTACGCCGGTAGCGGTGGTGACCAAGTGGTTCCCGGATCGGCGCGGCTTGGGAAGCGGCATGGTGGTAATGGGCTTTGGCCTGGGAGCTGTCATCTACAGCTTCATCGTCAAGAGCGTTCCCTCTTTCGCCACGGCGGCCGCGGCGGCGGCGGATTACGCCAATGCACGCGCGCAAGCCGCGGCCGGTCACGTCGACTTCGACGCAGCGCGGCACGCACTGTCGCTTCCGTATATGCAGGCCGTGATGGATGTGTTCGTGCTGTCCGGAATCGCGTTCCTGCTGCTCGGCTGCTTGTGCACCTACTTTCTCAACGATCCGCCTCGTGCGCTCACGACGCCAGCCGCAGCCCCGACCACCTGTGGGAAAGGACACTTTTACAGCACGCAGGAGATGCTGCTTACGCCGCAGTTTTATTTGCTCTGGCTGATGCTGTTTCTCAACGTGACCGCGGGCATACTCGTTATCAGCAATGCCTTACCGATAATGCAGGAGATGACTGGATCCGCACCCAAGCTGGTTGCGGCAGTTTTCGGCGGCATTGCCTTGTGCAGTGCGGTTGGGCGCTTGTTCTGGGGCGCCGTGTCTGATCGCATTGGCCGCAGCAGCGCCTATGCTCTGATCTTTGTGATACAAGCCGCCGTGTTTTTCGCTATGGGTGACCTACGTGCCTTGCTGCCCGTCGCGCTGGCGTATGCGCTGATCTTGTTTTGCTATGGCGGCGGCTTTGGCATTATGCCTTCGTTCAGCGCCGATTATTTCGGCACCCGGCACATGGGCGCCAACTACGGGGCGCTGCTTACCGCGTGGGGAGTTGCGGGCCTCGTCGGGCCGCTTATCGCGGCCCATGCAAAAGACGTGACCGGGTCTTTTAGCGGCGTGCTTCCGGTTGTAGGCGGCGTATTGCTCATGGCAACGGTCTTGCCGCTGATAACAAGAACCCCAGCTTCGTCGAAGATTTTCGTAGCAAAGCGACTTAGCTTTACTCAGGATCAAGCCGCAAATTAGCGGAATTGTCAAGTTACCAACCGATTAGCGCGGCTCGCGCGTTGCGTTTATGATCCTTCGAATCCCCT
>DASYSI010000485.1:0-3294 GCA_036003485.1 Burkholderiales bacterium
TTCTCTGCCATTGGCGCGAGAATATCGATGTCGCGCTCGACCATTGCGTTCTTGGTCACGATCCCGACCGGATGCTCGCATTCAGACAGGACTTCGAGGATGCCGCGCGTGATTCTGTATTCGCGCTCGATCGGTTGATAAGGATCGGTATTGGCGCCAAGCGAAATCACGTCGCACTGATAGGAGGCCTTGGCGAGCTCGTGGCGCAGCAATTCCGGCGCATTGACTTTCGCGAACAGCCGCGTTTCGAAATCGATACCCGGCGACAGGTTCAGATAGGCGTGGCTCGGGCGTGCGTAGCAATAAATGCAGCCATGTTCGCAGCCACGGTACGGATTGATCGATTGAGTGAACGGAATATCAGGCGAATGATTGCGCGAGATGATGCTCTTCGCGTATTCCTTGGTGACGTGGGTTTTGAGCTGAGGCGGATCATCACTGGCAGACACGCCATCGGGCTGACCCCAGCCGTCGTCGAATGCCTCGCGCGCGACTCTCTCGAAACGGCCTTCGGGATTGATGCCCGCCCCGCGCCCCTTGCGCGGCATTGCAGGTTCTCGATTAAGCGTTTTGAGCGGCATTTCTTAAAGTTACGCTAAGCACGCGGTTCAAGTAAAGGGCGCTTTAATCATGTGGCAGGCCAGGCGTCGCCACGATGCTACGAGGGCTCACCCGCAAGCAAGCGGTCAATCGCCGCGAGCGCGTGCGCATCGGCGTCGCCCCGCCTGCGCGCGAGATCGACCGCGATCGTGCCCAGCCTTTTGTAGATCGCCTCGATGCGAGGATCCCATGCGGCAAGCGCCGCGACCTGGCGCGCGACCACCGCTTGATCGCCGCGCGCGATCGGGCCGGTGAGCGCCTGCACTGTTCCGAGCCTGAACACGTTGTCGAGCGTTTCACGCGCGAGCGGTTCCATCATGCGCAGCGCATCTTCGCGCGAGGACCCGGCTGCTTCGTGACAACGCGCGCCAGCTTCAAGCAATGCCGTCAAATAATTCGACGCAAATACGCTTGCCGCGTGATAAATCATCTTGGCGCCGGCATCAATCTCGTGCACGCTCGCACCAATGCGCTCGAACGCAGGCCGCAGCACGGTAAGCGCTGCAGCGTCGCCTTCCGCAGCGCACCAGGTGCCGCTGAAATTCTGTGTTGCGGCCGCTGGGTCGGCGAAACTCTTCAGCGGATGAACGCTTGCCACCGCTGCGCCACACGCGCGGGCAGCAGCCAAATCGCTCGATGGCAGCGCGCCGCTGCAATGAAATACGATGTCGCCGGCCGCAAGCTGGCCGCCTCGCGCGAGCGCCGCGCAACAGGAAACGATCTGATCGTCGGGCGGGGCCAACATCCATAGGCCGGCGCGGCGCATTTCGGAGATGCCGCCGACCGCGCAACCGCCGCCGATGAAGGCGACCGCGGCCTCGCTTTTGGCACGTGTATGGTCGAACACGTCTCCGATCTCGAACGCGCCGCACTGCGACCACAATCGCGCGAGCGTACGTCCCACGCGGCCGCAGCCGATCGCGTTGAGCGTTATTGCTGACACGCGGCTACGGCCTTTCGAATTGTCATGAAAAATTACTTCGACTCATCGCGCAGCAGCTCGTCTACCAATGCGTGCCATTCCTTCTCGAGCGATATCTCGGGCATTTTCGTGCCGGCGCGATCGTGCCAGTAACGGGCGTTGTCGGCGTCACCTTCCTTGCGATGCAGATAAGCATGCACCCGGGCGCCCGTTTTGCCTTTCACCGCTTGCACGATCTCATGCGCACGCGTCCAGTCGCCTTTGGCGTCGTACCACAACGCCTGCGCGAGACGGCTCAGGCCGCTAGGCGGTGCGCTGGCAGCAAGCGAATGCCGGAATTCATCGATGTCCATAACGATCATTCTCCCGGATTACAGCGTTACGCCTGCATGCATTTTCCCATACCCGCTACACTAGCGGGAGCTGGAGCGCGATCCTGACACTATGAAAACACCCAAGCCACTCAGGTGGATGGCAGCCGCCGCCGCAGGCTGTATCTGTCTCGCAGCGTATGCGGAGCCAGGATTTGCGCAATCGTACCCTACGCGGGTGGTGAGGTTAGTGCACGGGTTCGCGGCCGGCAGTGCAATCGATGTTTTCGCGCGTCCGCTCGCGCAAAAACTCTCCGAAGCTTTAGGTCAGCAGGTCGTCGTCGACAGCCGGCCGGGGGCGACCGGGACGATCGCCAACGAGCTGGTCGCGAAAAGCGCCCCCGACGGTTACACGCTGCTCGCAGCGCCGGGGTCGGCAATGGCAGCCACGCCGCACCTCTACAAGGTGCCGTACGATCCGCTGCGGGATTTCGCGCCCGTGATTCAGATCAGCGCCTTCTCCTATGTGCTGGTCGCGCACCCCGCGGTGCCCGCAAAAACCGCGCGTGACCTGATCGCGCTCGCCAAATCCCGTCCGGCGCCTCTCACCTACGGTTCGACCGGCGTCGGCAGCGGCTTTCATCTCGCCGGCGAGTTGTTCGCCGCGATGGCGGGCATCCAGCTGCTGCACGTGCCCTATCGCGGCGGTGGATCGGCCGCCATCACCGATCTCGTTGCCGGACGCGTCGATCTGATGTGGGACAGTCTCGCGGTAGTTCTGCCGCAGATGCGCGCCGGAAAATTGCGCGCGATCGGCGTGACCGGCGCACACCGCGCCGCCGCGCTGCCGGATGTGCCGGCGATTGCGGAGTCCGGCTTGCCTGGTTACGAAATGGTGGGCTGGCACGGCGTGTTCGCGCCCGCAGGTACTGCGCGCGAGATTATCGAGCGACTTAACGCCACGATCGCGAAAATTCTGGGGGCTTCCGACATCAAGGAGCTGTGGACGACGCAGGCCATGGAGATTTTACCGTCTACGCCTGAGCAGTTTGCCGCTCGGCTGCGCTTTGACTACGAGCGCTACGGCAAATTGATAAAGAGCTCGGGAATCAGTATCCAACGGTGAATCGACGTTTGTCACCTCGACCTTGAATTTATCGTCTGGAAGCCTTATGTTCTCATCATTACGGACTAAACGAGGCGAACATGGCGCAAAAGCCAAACGATAGGAATCTCGATCTGAAAATGGAAGCCGCGGACGTCTACCGCGAGGACGTCTACACCGATCGCAAAGTAGGAACGATACGGGTACTGACCCCGGTTAAAAGCAGCGGCGCGCCTGATGCAGGCCGTAAGCCGTTATATGTCGGGGAAGCGCAGATCATGACGCCGATGGGCGCCATTCCAGTGACTTTCGAAATCGACGCCACGTCGCTCGAGGACGCGATCGGCAAATATCCC
>DASYSI010000486.1:0-2840 GCA_036003485.1 Burkholderiales bacterium
CGCACTGCCGTTTAGCAGCAGCGTATAGCCATCGGGCGCAGCTTTGGCCACGATTTCCGGCACGACCACACCGCCTTCGCGCCCGTCGACGATGACCTGCTGGCCAAAGGCGCCGGTCAGTCCTTGCGCGATCAGACGCGCCGCAAAATTGCTGCTGCCCGCGATCCCGGAGACCACCATGCGAACTGGCTTGTTCGGATAACTCTGGCTGAACGCCGGAAGCGCGACCAGAGTTATGACGCCCAGCAACGGCAACGCCACGGCAGAACGCGATGACAGCATGACCTGACCTTATATAGAAAATGCAGAATTCCAACAGCTAACGTTTGACGAAATCCGAGCCTGGCCCCAGGTACTGACGTATCAGCTTCACGGTCTCACGCGCCAGGCGCGTCACCGGCCGCTGCAGCGAAACCGCTACTTTGAGCTCGCGCTTCAGACGCGGTCCCACGATTTCGTTGAGCTGGAGTTTGCGCGAAAAACTGCTTCGTTGCAGTGAAAAGTCAGGCAGTATGGTAGAGCCGTGTCCCAACTGCACCAATTCGAGGATGAACGATGCACCGTCTATCTCGAGTACCACATTCAGCTTGATGCCGGCTTTTGCAGCCTCTGTTTCAACGAGTGTTCGTATCGTATGCGGGTGGCCGGGGAGAATCAGCGGGAATTTTCCAAGATCGCGGAATGGCACCGGTTTCGACTTCGGAACTGGCGATTTCGAGGCGAGAGAAAACAGAGAAAGTTCGTGGTTCATGAGCGGCGTAATCTCGAGCAGGGGAGAGGCCGGAGGATCATACAGAATCCCGATATCGATGCGGCCCATCATCAGCCATTCATGAATGAAACGGCTCTTGCCTTCGATGATTTCGAGCGCGGCCTTCGGAAAGCGCTCGCGAAATGTCGTAATCAGACCGGCTGTCAGCGCTTTCCCGGTAATCGGCGGCGTAGCGATAACGACCTTGCCGACGGGCGACTCCTTGATCGCACTCAATGCGTAACGCGCGCGCTCGACCTGCTCGATGATACCGCGCGCGTGCTCGAGCAGCAGCGCGCCTTCCTGCGTCAGGATGATGCCGCGTCCGTTACGGTTGAACAACGATTGCCGCAACTCCACTTCGAGCCGCCGCACCTGTTTGCTCAGCGCCGGCTGCGCCACCGACAGCAGGATCGAGGCCTTGGTAAAACTGCCCAGTTCTGCGACACGCACAAAATACTCGAGTTGCCTCAAATCCATGCACGCTGCTCCGCGCGAACGCTATCGATATTATTCCCAAAAGGAATATCAGCTAGTGTAGCAGCGTGTTCCTATACCGCGCTGCTTTGTTTATTATGCAGCCTGCGCTGGTGGCAGGCTCCAGCTGTCGCCGCTCTGGCGAAGATTTCTGTCTGATGGTGCGGCGATTCAACGCGATGAGTGCAAGCAATGCAACACCGATTTTGCCGCCACCGCGATCGGTGTCGTGGATACTCGCGCTTGCCATGCTCGCGCTCGGCGCGGGCGCGGCGTGCGGGCAGAATTTTCCGAGCAAGCCGATCCATATCGTCACCTCTGAAGCGGGCGGTGGCAACGATTTCGCGGCGCGCGTGATCGCG
This sequence comes from Burkholderiales bacterium, assembly GCA_036003485.1. Taxonomy (GTDB): domain Bacteria; phylum Pseudomonadota; class Gammaproteobacteria; order Burkholderiales; family SG8-41; genus PALSA-1004. Next base: position 1,591 of record DASYSI010000486.1, read on the forward strand.
CAGGGACTGACCGGCAGCCTGGGGCAGCCGGTGATCGTTGACAACCGCGGAGGCGCGAGCGGTGCGATCGCGGGAGAAATGGTCGCCAGGGCAGCGCCTGACGGCTACACGCTGCTGCTCTATGGCAGCAATATCTGGCTGCTGCCGTTTCTGCGCAACCATGTGCCGTACGATCCGGTCAATGATTTTGCGCCGATCACGCTGGCGGTGACGGCGCCAACTTTGCTGGTCGTTCATCCATCGTTGCCGGTCAAGTCGACGCGCGAGTTGATTGCTCTCGCCAAAACGCGGCCGGGAGCGCTCAACTATGGAACGGGCGCGGCCGGCTCTTCGACTCAGATCGCAACCGAATTGTTCAGGACCATGGCCAAACTCGAGATCGTGCAGATTCCTTACAAAGGCAATGGGCTTGCCTTGAACGCGCTGATCGCGGGACAGGTGCAGCTTGCATTCGCTACGCCGGCATCGGTGGCGCCGCATATCAAGTCGGGCAGACTTCGCGCGCTGGCGGTGACGAGTGCGCAGCCGTCCGCGCTGCTTCCTGGTCTGCCCACCGTTGCGGCGTCGGGACTGCCGGGTTATGAAGTCGTTTCGATCGTGGGAATGTTCGCGCCGGCGAAGACCGCTGCGACGCTCGTCACGTTTCTTAACCGCGAGATCGCGAACGTGTTGAGCCGCACTGAAGTGAAGGAGCGATTCATACAGTCGGGCGTAGAGCCCGTCGGCAGTTCGCCGGAGGAATTCGCGGCGACGGTGAAATCCGAAATGAGCCGCTTGGGCAAGATCATCAAAGTCGCGGGCATCCGCGAGTGAACAAGCGCGCTGACGGCGGCGTTTGCTCAGATAATTGACGCGCGTCATCAACGGGGCAAATGTTTTGTTCCCCATGGATAACTATCAGGAGTGTGCAAATGGCAAATGAGACTTTTCATTACGATGTCCTGATCGTGGGCGCAGGGAATGCGGCCTGTTCAGCCGCGCATGCCGCACTCGATCAAAACGCGCGCGTGGGTATCCTGGAAAAAGCATCCAAGAGCAACCGCGGCGGAAACAGCGCCTTGACCGGCCACATGCGTTTTGTCTTCAACGGATTCGAGGACGTCCGTCCGCTGGTCAAGAACATGTCGGATGACGAATTGCACGCGCTGCTCGAGCGCATGCCGCATCGCACTGAAGCCGAGCATTGGGACGAGATCATGCAGGTCACCAACAATCAGAGCGATCAGGAAATGCTTCAGGTGCATGTCACT
>DASYSI010000487.1:0-22155 GCA_036003485.1 Burkholderiales bacterium
TTCGAATCCGAAAAAGCCCGCTCACGCGGGTTTTTTTTGTGGGAGTCGACCTTGAAACTTGATCATCCCCCCATCAGCTCGATTTCCGCCGCGGCGCAGCCTTGTTCCGAGCCCAGCAGCACGAGCACGTCACCGGCTTCAATGCGCGCATCGGGGTCGGGTTCTTTCGCGCGCTGACCCTGACTGCGTACCGCCTGGACCGTGACCTGATAGCTTGCCAGGTTCAATTGCCGCAGGGTCCTGCCGATCGCGTCAGCGCCTGGTGTAATCGCGACCGAATGCAGCCGCGGCTGAGGGTGAGCGGCATCCTCGGGCGCATCGCTCGCGCCGTGGAAAAATCCTTTGAACAGTGCATAGCGGCTTTCGCGCGTGTGGCGTATGTGCGCGAGCACGCGCGGGAGCGGTACCCCCAGCAGCATCAACACGTGCGAAGCCAGCATCAGGCTGCCCTCCATGATGTCGGCGACGACTTCGACCGCTCCCGCCTCGCGCAAGCATTCGATGTCCGCGTCCCCGCTCGTGCGCACGATGACTGGCAGACCGGGACGCACCTGGCGCACCGCCGAGAGCACGCGCAGTGCAAGCTCGGTATCGGCAACGCTGACGACCAGCGCTTTCGCGCGCAGGAGCCCGGCCGCGACCAGCACTTCGCGGCGCGTCGCGTCGCCGTAGACCACGCTTTCTCCCGCGGCGGCGGCCTCGCGCACGCGTTCCGGATCGTTGTCGAGCGCAATCGAAGAAATTTTTTCGCGCCCGAGCAGCCGTACCAGGTTCTGACCGCTGCGTCCGTAACCGCACACCACCACGTGCTGGCTTGCGGCCATCGACTGCACCGCGACATTGTGCAGTTCCATCGCGCGCGTCAGCCATTCCGCGCCGCTTACGTGCCGCACGATATGCTCGCTTTTCTCGATGATGAAAGGCGCGGCCACCATCGACAACACCATCGCCGCGAGCGCGATCTGCAGCGTCGACTCAGGAATCAGATTGAGCGGCGCGGCGAGCGACAGCAATACAAAGCCGAACTCACCCCCCTGCGCAAGATCGAGTCCGGTACGCAGGGCGGGACCTGTATCGCTGCCGAATAAGCGGCTCAAACCCGCGATCAACACCGTCTTGAACGCTAACAGGGCGATCAGCGCGGCGCCCACCCATAACAGGTTGCCGAATACCGATGCAATATTGAGCTTCATGCCCAGGGTAACGAAAAAGAGCCCGAGCAGGACGTCCCGAAACGGCTTGATATCGTCTTCGACCTGATAACGGTACTCGGTCTCCGAGATCAGCATACCGGCGACGAATGCACCGAGCGCGAGCGACAGTCCCGCCACCTGTGTGATGTACGCGAGGCCGAGCGTGATCAGCAACACGTTCAGCACGAAGAGCTCGGATGACTTCTGCGTCGCGATCAGATGAAACCACGCGCGCATCGGCCGCTGGCCATAGTAAAGCAATATCGCCAGCACCACGATTGCCTTGAGCATGGCTAGCATCAGACCGGCCGCGAGTCCACCCGGTTGCCGCGCAAGTTCAGGAATCACGATCAATAACGGCACCACCGCAAGATCCTGGAACAAGAGCACTCCCACTACCTGCCTGCCGTGGAGCGTGTTGATCTCGAGCCTGTCGGCCAGCATCTTGCTGACGATCGCCGTTGATGACATTGCGAGCGCGCCGCCCAGGACAACGCCCATGCGCCAATCCGCGCCGGCGGCAAACGTCAATGCGATGACGATGACAAGCGTCAGCACAACCTGAGACGCGCCGAGGCCAAACACAATGCGGCGCATCGTCGCGAGCTTGGTCAGACTGAACTCGAGTCCGATGCTGAACATCAGAAACACCACGCCGAACTCTGCAAGGTTGCGCGTATCTTCGGCGTCCGCAATCAGGCCAAATCCATAAGGGCCGATCGCGATGCCCACCAGCAGATAGCCGAGCATCGCCGGCAGTTTGAGCACGCGGAAAACGATCACCACCAGCACTGCGGCGGCGAGTAAAATCAACACTGATTGCAGCGTATGTTCCATTGCGTCGGATCTACGGTATGAATCGAATGATGCCTTATCGCCGACGAATTGCAAGGCAGCCATCCATGAGCTGCACGGCGCGAGAGGCTGACTTTGTTATACTGCTGACGCCATGAGATCCAGCGGACAACAATCGGAGCAACTCGCGGCGGGTAGCGCACTCGAGCTCGCGCGCGAAGTGCTCGAGATCGAGGCGGCAGCGATCACCGGATTGATCACCAGGCTTGATCAGGGTTTCCAGCGCGCGGTCGATCTCATTCTCAACTGCCACGGCCGGGTCACCGTCAGTGGCATCGGAAAATCAGGGCACATCGCGCGCAAAGTTGCCTCGACTATGTCGAGCACCGGCACTCCCGCGTATTTCGTTCATCCAACCGAAGCCAGTCACGGCGATCTCGGCATGGTCACACGCGAAGACGTCTTTGTCGCTTTGTCGAACTCGGGCGAAACCGCCGAGCTGCTCGCGATCGTGCCGATGATCAAACGCCAGGGCGCGAAACTGATTGCATTGACGGGTCAACCCGATTCGAGCCTGGCACGGGAAGCCGACGTACATTTGTATGCGGGCGCCGAAAGAGAAGCCTGTCCTCTCAATCTTGCGCCTACCGCGAGCACCACAGCCGCGCTTGCGCTGGGTGACGCGCTCGCCCTCGCCTTGATGCAGGCAAAAGGCTTCACCCGCGATGAATTCGCACGCTCGCATCCAGGCGGCGCGCTCGGCCGTAAGCTGCTGACACATGTGCGCGATGTGATCGGTCCCGCAGTCGATGCGCCGCGCGTTCCCGACACCGCGACATTGTCGGACGCGATCCTCGAAATGTCGCGCGGCCGCATGGGCATCACCGCCGTGCTCGATCACGATCAGCGTGTCATCGGCATTTTCACCGACGGTGATCTGCGCCGCACGCTGCAGAAAGGCGTTGACCTTCATGGCACGCCGATCGCGAGCGTGATGACGCGCGGGCCGCGCACTATCAGCCCGGATAAGCTTGCCGCCGAAGCCGTGCAGATCATGGAACAGTACAAAGTCAACCAGTTGCTGGTGGTCGACGCCGAGCAGCATCTGGTCGGGGCACTCAACATAAACGCTCTGTTTAAAGCCAAAGTCATTTGATCACCGTCAGTCAGCTTTCAGTCAATACGTCGCGATGAAGTCGGGCGATTTAAGCTGAAAGCTGGCCGTTCGTTTATGGAACAAGTTTACGCAAAAGCCCGCGCCATCCGTCTCGCGATTTTTGACGTCGACGGCGTGCTGACCGACGGCTCGCTCTACCTGACCGACGGGGGCGAGGAAATCAAAGCCTTTAATTCGCGCGACGGTCATGGCATGAACATGCTGCGCGAAAGCGGCGTCGAACTTGCCATAATCAGCGGCCGCACATCGCGCTGCGTTGAGTTGCGGGCAAAAAATCTGGGTATCGAGCTGCTGTTTCAAGGCGCGCGTGATAAAGCGCGCGCGTTTGCGGAATTGCTCGCGCTACGCCAGCTCGACGCCACCGCAACCGCCTACATGGGCGACGACGTGGTCGACCTACCGGTGCTGCGACGCTGCGGTCTTGCGCTGACTGTGCCGGACGCGCCGCTCGCGGTAAAGCAACACGCCCATTACGTGACGCGCGCTTTCGCAGGACGCGGCGCCGCGCGCGAGGTTTGTGAATTGATTATGCATGCCCAAGGTACGCTCGAGCAAGCGCTCGCGGTCTATCTCAAATGATGCAACGGCTAAGCGCCTGGTTTCCCGTGATGCTGCTCGCCGCGGTCGCGGGTGTCACGGTATGGCTCGACCGCCAGCTGCAGCCGCCGGAATATCCCGGCGAGAGCAAAGCGCGGCACGATCCCGATTACATTGCGGAGAATTTTTCCGCGACGCGGACCGGACCCGATGGGACACCGCGCTACACGCTGAGCGCGCGTCGCATGGTGCACTATCCCGACGACGATACGACGTACCTCGATGCACCCAAACTTGTGAATTTTCGCGATTCGCGCGTAGCGGTGACGGTGACGTCTAAAAACGCCATGCTGTCGAGCAATGGGGAGAACGTTTATCTGACCGATAACGTGCGGCTCGTTCGCTCCGCTTATGCCGACAAAAGCGAAATGACGATGCTGACTTCTTATTTGCATGTTGTCCCCGACGACGACGTCGCCGAGACGGACAAACCGGTGCATATCCAAGATGCGAATACACTAATCACGTCGGTTGGCTTAGAATTCAACAATCGGACCCGCATTTTGAAGCTTCTGTCCAATGTACGAGGCAGGTATGAAAAACCAAAGCCGCCGCAGTGAGCGGCCTGGCGTAAGCAAGCGTGGGCGTGGCGGGCAGTGGCGCAGACTCGCATTGCTTGCGTGGTGTCTGCTGTCGGCGTTGCCGGCGCACGCCGAACGCGCGGATCGGGACAAGCCGGTCAACCTCGAAGCCGACCGCGTTAACGTGGATGATGCGAAACAAACCGCGACTTTTGAGGGCAACGTGATTATGACCCAGGGCACGCTCGTGATCCGCGGCGACCGGATGGTGGTGGTGCAGGATGCCGACGGCTTCAAGAATGGAGTGGCCTACGGCAACCTCGCAAGCTTCCGCACGAAACGCGAGGGTTACGACGAATACATTGATGGCTACGCGGAACGCATCGAATACGACAGCAAAGCGGAAAAGCTGCAAATGTTCAACCGCGCCTACCTGAAGAAAAGCAACGACGACGTGCGCGGAAATTATATTTCCTACGACGTCGCGACCGAATTTTTCCGCGTCATCGGCGGCGGCAAGCAAGCCGCAACGCCCGGCAACCCGGAAGGCCGCGTGCGCGCGGTGATCCAGCCCAAGAATAAGGACAAGCCGGCGGCCGCCGCGCCGCCGCTGACGCTCAAGCCCGCTTCCGACATAGCCGAACCGCGCGAAACTCCCGCTGGCCCTCCACGTTGAGCGTCGTGCCTCGACCGCCCGCGACGCGCGGCCGATGCGCGAAACGCAATTTGGCCGCGCCATAAGCTCGCAACTATGAGCGAACTCAAAGCCGAGCAACTGAAGAAGCGGTACAAATCTCGCGTCGTCGTCAAGGACGTGTCGCTGGAAGTACGCAGCGGGGAAGTGATTGGCCTGCTGGGTCCGAACGGCGCCGGCAAAACCACCTGCTTCTATATGATGGTGGGCCTGGTTCCGCTCGACGGCGGCGAAATCTACCTCGACGAAAAACGGCTGACGCATATGCCGATCCATCGCCGCGCGCTGCTGGGGCTCTCTTATCTGCCGCAGGAAGCCTCCATTTTCCGGCGCCTGACAGTGTCCGAAAACGTGCGTGCCGTGCTGGAGCTGCATAACGACGATCCGACCCAGATCGCGCTCAAGCTCGACGACCTGCTGCACGACCTGCACATCAGCCATCTGCGCGACAATCCGGCGATCAGCCTGTCGGGCGGCGAGCGGCGCCGGGTCGAAATCGCGCGCGCGCTGGCGACCGAGCCGCGTTTCATTCTGCTCGACGAGCCATTTGCCGGAGTCGACCCGATTGCGGTGCTCGATATCCAGAAAATCATCAGTTTTCTCAAGGCGCGTGAAATCGGGGTGCTGATTACCGACCACAACGTACGCGAGACGCTCGGCATTTGCGACCGCGCCTATATAATCAACGACGGCACGGTACTGGCTTACGGCAAACCGAACGAAATCGTTTATAATGAGAGCGTGAGGAAAGTCTATCTTGGAGAACATTTCCGCCTGTAGGCGACGGGGTTGAAGGCGCGCTGCGCCACATGCCCAGGCGAGTTTCACTCGCAGCCAGAAATCCATTCAGGATCATGAAGCACTCGCTCCAGCTCAGGCTATCCCAGCATCTCACGCTCACCCCGCAATTGCAGCAGTCGATCCGGCTGCTCCAGTTGTCGACACTCGAGCTCAACCAGGAAATCGAAAAAATCCTGCAGGACAATCCGTTGCTCGAACGCGAGGACGGCTTTCATGAAGAATCGCTCGGCGCCACACCGCCGGTTGGCAGTAGCGCCGAGCTCTCCTCCGGCGCCACCTCGAGCAGCAGCGCGGATTCCGCGACCGGCGATTCCGATTCCGGCAGCAACGACTCGGGCGCTAATGATTCCGGCGAGGGCAATAGTTTCGACGAAGCGTTCAGCTACAGTTCCGGCGCCGCGCACGACGACAACGACGAAGCCGAGTATCCGCAGCTCGCGGCGGAAACACAAACGCTGCGCGAGCATCTGATTTCGCAGTTATCGTTGACCAAGCTTTCCGAACGCGACCAGCGGCTGGTCACGCTCTTGATCGATTCCCTTGACGACGACGGTTATCTGCATCAGGACCTCGATGAGCTGGTCAGCATGCTGCCAGCGGAGCTCGAGATCGAGATCGAGGAGCTGCACGTGGCTCTCAGGCACCTGCAGAATCTCGACCCGCCCGGTGTCGGCGCCCGCGACCTCGGGGAATGCCTGAAACTGCAACTCGCCGCGCTGCCGGATTCAACACCCTACCATACGCATGCGCTCGAAATCGTCACACATCATCTCGACGTGCTGGCGGCGCGCGACTTCGTGAGGCTCAAGAAACTATTGCGCTGTGAAGATGACGTCCTGCGCGGCGTCAAGAATCTGATCACCGGGCTCAATCCGCGACCCGGCGGCAGCTACTCATCGGGCGACACGCGTTACATCATTCCGGACGTGATCGTCAAAAAAACCAAGGGTGTATGGCTGGTGGCGCTCAACCCGGACGCGATGCCGCGCCTGCGCATCAATCGCCTGTATGCCGACATCCTGCAGCGCAACCGCAATGCCGGGCATCAGCAGCTCGCCAGCCAGTTGCAGGAAGCGCGCTGGCTGATCAAGAATGTGCAGCAGCGCTTCGATACCATCCTGCGCGTGTCGCAGGCCATCGTCGACCGCCAGCGCCACTTCTTCGAGCACGGAGAAGTTGCAATGCGGCCGCTCGTGCTGCGCGAGATCGCTGATACGCTCGAGCTGCACGAATCCACGGTATCGCGCGTGACGACCCAGAAATTCATGTTTACGCCGCGCGGCATTTTCGAACTCAAATATTTTTTCGGCAGCCATGTCACGACCGAGACCGGCGGCGCCGCCTCCAGCACGGCGATCCGTGCGCTGATCAAACAGCTCGTCAGCTCCGAAAATGCGAAGAAACCGCTGTCCGACAGCCAGATTTCCGAAATCCTCGGCCAGCAGGGCATCGTCGTCGCGCGCCGCACGGTCGCCAAGTACCGGGAATCTATGCAGATACTGCCCGTCAATTTACGCAAGTCGTTCTGATCTCACGGCAGTGAGCCGCAAGTGTGCCCGCGCACTTCGGCCCTCCGCCAATAACAATCGAGGAGCCAGACCATGAATCTTCATCTTAGCGGCCACCATCTTGAGGTCACCCCCGCCATCCGCGATTACATCACCGGGAAAATGAACCGCATCACGCGGCATTTCGATCATGTAATCGATGTCAGCGTTATACTCTCGGTGGAAAAGCTCAAACAGAAAATCGAGGCCAACGTTCATTTGAGCGGCAAGGATATATTCGTCGAGTGCCACGACTTGGACATGTACGCTGCGATTGATATGCTGGTCGACAGGCTCGACCGCCAGATCATCAAGCATAAAGAAAAAAGCTTCGAGCACCGCGGCAGCACCGATTGAGGATGCGCGCCGCGCGCCATCCTGGCGAAAGCTCTGACGCAAACCCTCCACTGAAGCCGACATGAATCTGATATCCAAGTTGCTGCCGGTACAGAACGTACTGATCGATCTCGACGTCAGCAGCAAGAAGCGCGTGTTCGAACACGCCGGTCTGATGTTCGAGAACAATCACAACATCGCGCGCAGTCTCGTCTTCGACAGCCTGTTCGCGCGCGAGAAATTGGGCTCGACCGGCCTTGGTCAGGGCATTGCGATCCCGCATGGCCGCATCAAGGGACTGCGTGAGGCGGTCGGTGCGATGATCAGAATGCACGAGCCAATCCCGTTCGATGCCCCCGATGGGCAGCCGGTGAATTTGATTTTCGTGCTGCTGGTGCCCGAACGTGCGACGGATTTGCACCTGCAGATATTAAGCGAGCTGGCACAGATGTTCAGTGACAAATCGTTTCGCGACCAACTGCTCAATGTCCCGTCCGCCGACGCCATGCACCGGTTGATTGCAGAGTGGCAGCCGAATGCCGAGAATCAGCGTAGCGCAGCTGTTTGACGACAACCGCGGCAAATTGCGCCTCGAGTGGATCGCGGGGCGCGACGGCGGCATAAAGCTGCTCGACAGCGGCAACCTCAAAGATTCCCAGGAAGGGTTGATCGGGCACCTTAACTTCATCCACCCCAACTGGATTCAAGTACTCGCGCGTCCGGAAATCGACCATCTGAATGCGCTCGATCCGATGTCGCGTCAGCAAATGCTTCATCAGCTGGTCGTGTCGGGCCTTGCGTGCATGATCGTCGCCGGCGGCGAGCGCGCCCCGCAGCATCTGCAGGCGCTCGCCGATACCATGCATTCCGCGCTGTTCGGTTCGCCACTCGACAGCGTTGAGTTGATGTGGATGCTGCGCCCCTACCTGGCGCGCGCGCTCGCCGAATCCACCACCATGCACGGCGTGTTTCTCGACGTGCTCGGCATGGGCGTCATGATTACCGGCGACAGCGGTGTGGGCAAAAGCGAGCTCGCGCTGGAACTGATCAGCCGCGGCAGCGGACTCATTGCCGATGACGTGATCGAGCTCTATCGGATTGCGCCTGAGACGCTCGAAGCCCGGTGTCCTGTGCTGCTAAGAGATTTCCTTGAAGTTCGCGGTCTGGGCGTGCTCAATATCCGCACCATATTCGGCGAGGCCGCTTTGCGGCCGCGCAAGAATCTGAGGCTGATCGTGCATCTGGAAAAGCCCGCCGGCACAGAAGCGCATTACGTCGAACGCCTGCCGCTCAAGCCCGGCGTGCAGGAAATCATGGGAATCAGCGTGAGCGAGGTGACGATTCCGGTGGCGGCCGGCCGCAACCTCGCAGTGCTGGTAGAGGCCGCGGTACGCAACCATGTGCTGCAATTACGTGGCATCGACAGCACTCAGGATTTCATCTCACGCCAGGCGCAACAGATGCAGGGAGAAAAGGAAATAGGCCGCTGAAGTGATTGCGGCCGCATGGATCGGCCATTGAGTATTCTTCTATTCTCCACATAAACATTCGCCAGGATGCAGCTCATCATCATCACGGGACTGTCGGGATCGGGCAAAAGCGTCGCGCTCAAAGCACTCGAGGACGGCGCCTATTACACGACCGACAATCTGCCGGCAAAACTGCTGCCCGAATTGGTCGACTTCTTGCAGGGCGCCGGCTATACACGTGTTGCGGTCAGCATCGATACGCGCAGCGGCGATACCCTCAACCAGTTGCCGCGGCAGGTTGGCGACCTGAAAAGGCGCGGCATCGATGTGCGCGTACTCTTTCTCGATGCAAAAACCGATGCGCTGCTCAGGCGTTTTTCGGAAACGCGGCGGCGCCATCCGCTGAGCAATGCCGGTTGGACCGTCGCCGAATCCATCGAGCATGAGCGCGACCTCCTGGCCGAAATCGGCAGCCTGTCGCATCGCATCGATACGAGCGACTTGAATCCCAATGCGCTGCGCGCATGGATCAAGGGCATCGTCGAATTCGACCAGTCGGGAATGACGCTCTTGTTCCAGTCGTTCGGCTACAAGCATGGAATACCGCTCGACTCCGATCTCGTATTCGACGTGCGCTGCCTGCCCAACCCATTCTACGATCCGCAGCTGCGGCCGCTGACCGGCAAAGATCAGGCCGTGATCGAGTTTTTAGAAGCCAACGCCAATGTGAGGAAGATGTTGGACGACATCCGCCGCTTCATTGAAGATTGGCTGCCGTGTTTTGTCGCTGATCATCGCAGCTATATCACCGTCGCCATTGGCTGTACCGGAGGCGAGCACCGCTCCGTGTACTTTGTCGAAGCCCTGGCGCGTTATTTCAACCAAACCCAGCGCGTGCTGGTGCGCCACCGTGAGCTATCGTCATGACCGAATCCACGGCCAACGTCTTTGCAGGCACGAACCGCACTTACCTGTTTCCACTCAATACCGTGTTATTCCCGGGCGGCGTGCTGCCACTCAAAATATTCGAGCAGCGCTATCTCGAAATGACCAAGATCTGCATCAGCGACAACCGCCCTTTCGGCATTTGTCTGATCAAGGAGGGGCGCGAAGTCGGCACGCCCGCAGTGCCCGAAGAAATTGGCTGTCTTGCGCGGATCACGCAATGGGACATGCCGCAGCTTGGCGTATTTCAATTGCTGACCGAAGGCGTTCAACGCTTCCGTATTCTGCACTCGAGCGTGGCGAAGAATGGCCTGATTTCGGCAACCGTCGAAACCCTACCCGATGACGCGGAAGTCGCGCCGCGGGATGCGCTGTGCGGCGAAGTCCTGAAAGCGATCATCGAACAAGTCGGCGCCGATCATTTTCCCGGGCCGCACCGGTTCGATGATGCGGCGTGGATTGGCTACCGCCTGAGTGAAGTGCTTCCGATCAGCCTGGACATCAAGCAGCACTTGCTGCAACTCGCCGACCCGCAGGCGCGCCTGGCGCAATTGAGCCAGATCCTGCATCAACAGGGTGCAGCCCTGACGCTGCATCAGCCTGCTAAAGGCTAACTTTTCTGGTCGCTTTCCCCGAAGTAACCGGGAAACTCGGCGGCATAACACGGCGGGGAGCTGTAACCGGTCGGATGCGGCGGAGACCGGCGCGGCAGACCGCGCGCCTCGCACAAATGCCGCGCACGCTCCAGGCACTCATTGGCGCCGACCCGTACCAGACGCGAATCCGCGACCGCGTGCAAACCGGCCTCGGTCACAATGAAATCCATCGCAATATCGTGCGGCTGAGGATGGATTGTCGGCAGCCGCGCGAGCTCGAAGCTGACGCCGATCGCAAGCGGGCGCGGCGTGCACGCGGCGAGCGTGCGGTCAAAGTAACCGCCGCCGTAACCCAGGCGGTAACCCTGTTCATCGAAGCCGTTCATCGGCACGATGGCGGCGTCCGGCACCACGAGCTCGGTGCCGTCGGGCACCGGAATATCGTAGACACCCCGCGTCATCGGCGCGCCCGGCCACCATTTTCGAAACTCGAGCGGACCTGCCTTTGTCATGACTGCCGGCAGTGCCGCGTGCGCGCCGCGTGTGCGGAACTTCCGGATCACAAAGCGTGCGTCGAATTCGCCTTTGTATGGCCAGCAGAAGCCTATCGTCATGCCTGCGAGCAGCGCAAAACCGGATTCGATGCAGGCGCTGATGGCGATGCCGAGCTCGCGGCGCTGCGCGTCGGGCAGCGCCATCCGGCACGCGATCAACTCGACGCGCTTCAGTTTGCGCCACGCCCTGATCTGAAGCCAGGCTTCAGTTTGATTCATCCTCGGCTCCCAGATGTCGATAGCAGCCGCCAGGCTGCGGATTTATACTGATAGAACAACCTGCCAGCGGCCTATATTGCATCCTCATGCTTGGTTTCAAGTTTACACCGTGACCATTCTTTCTGAAAATCCGTGGCGTCGTTTGCGTCCGCTATGCTCAGCGCTTCTGTACGCGTGTTGTGTGGCGGCATTCGCCGCCGACGCGCCGCAGGAAATCGTCGTGCCCGCGTGGTTCAAGAACTCGTTCCTCGATCTGCGCGACGATATCAAGGAAGCCGCTGCTGCCCGCAAGCGGGTGATGATCTACTTCGGCCAGAACGGCTGCCCGTATTGCAAAAAGCTGATGGAGGTCAATTTCCGTCAGCAGGATATTATCGAGAAAACGCGCAGGCATTTCGATGCGCTCGAAATCAACATCTTCGGCAGCCGCGAGGTGACTTGGCTGGACGGCCGGAAGCTGAGCGAAAAGGAGTTTGCGGCGCTGCTCAAAGTTCAATTTACGCCGACGCTGTTGTTCCTCGACGAAAAAGGCAACGTCGCATTGCGTGTCAACGGCTATTACCCGCCTGAGCGTTTTCGCGCCGCACTCGATTATGTTTCACTGCACGAAGAAGCCAAAATGAGCTTCGCGGAATTTCAGAAAAGTCGCCTGCGCGAAGCCGACAGCGGCACGCTTCACGATGAGCCGTTTTTCCGCAAACCGCCTTACGTATTCGACCGGCGCAAGCCATCAGCGCGTCCGCTCGCGATATTCTTCGAGCAGCGGAACTGTCCTGACTGCGATGAATTGCACGCGACCGCGCTCAAAGCCACGCTCACCCGGACGTTGCTGACACGCTTCGAGGTTTACCGGCTGGATGTGCAGGGCAACGAAGCCATCATTACCCCAGCTGGCGCGAAAACCACGGCAGCGCAGTGGGCCCGTGATCTCAACGTGCTGTACGTGCCGAGCATCGTATTGATCGATCGCAGCGGCAAGGAGATTCTCCGCGTCGAAGCGTACGTGCGCACGTTTCATCTGCAGTCGGCGCTCGATTATGTTGCGAGCGGCACTTACCTCAAAGAGCCGAATTTCCAGCGTTTCATCCAGATGCGCGGCGATGCGATCCGCGAACGCGGCGGCCGTATCGATGTCATGCAATGAATCGTGGTTAGCGCGCCTCGATCTTCTCGACCCAGATCAGTTCGCATGCGCCGGCGCCCGTGTCCTCGCGCGTGAGCGAGCTCACCCAGCGCCAGCCGTCACCGGCACGCGCCTCGACCAGGTAGCCGTTGATACGTACGATGCTGCCGACGTGTACTCGCTTGATCTCCTTTTCGACTGCGGAGGTTGCCGGAATCAGATGCATGTTGGCGCTATGGACCTCAATGTCGCGGCGTGGAATCGGGAACTCGTTAACGCGCCAATAATAAAATCGCCCGCCTTGGCTGATGCTGATTCTGGACAATATCCCGGAATCCGACATCGGCCCCCAGCCGAGCGCAAGATCGATTGGCACCAGATCGGCGCCGCGGTCGAGGTAATAATGCTCTACGCCCAGCACGCGTGCGGTCAGCGTGAAGCTCGCAAGCGCCGTCAACGCATATCCATTCTTCTGAAAGCGTGGGGGACTGGACGGGATGTCGTGTTGCTCGGGCTCGCTCGCCGCGACAACACCCGGCGGGCGCTGAATCTCGCGATGCCCCCACCACTGCCACCCGCCGAACGCAATCAGCACAATGGCGAGCCATCGGATCATAACTGTGTAAGGATACGCCGCACCGGCGCCGGAATGGCGGCACCGAGCGCATCTTCAAGCGCGAGCCACATCACGCCCGGCGCCGACGCGTGCGGGACAACGCGGCTGATATCCACGCGCTGCGGCTCGATGTCGAGCTTAAAATGCGTGAAAGCGTGCGCGATCGTCGGCAGCGCGGCACGCGTGGTGATCTCGGCGCCGAAACGCTGCGCGCACAGCAACGCGACATCCGCGCCGGGTCCAACCTCGGGCAGGCTCCACAGGCCGCCCCAGATACCGCTCGCCGCGCGTTTCTCGAGCAGTACGTTTCCGGCATGCATCAGCACCAGCATTTGCGTTCGCCGCTGCGGCACGTTCTTGCGTGGACGCGGCGCGGGTATCGTGCCGATTGTGCCGCGCTGCCGCGCGATGCAAACCCGCGCGACCGGACACGCATCACAACGCGGCTTGCCGCGCGCGCACACGGTAGCGCCGAGATCCATCAGGCCCTGGGTGTAAGCCTCGAGCTCTTGCCGCGGCAGTTGCTGTTGCGCGGCCTGCCATAAGCTCGCCGCGACTTTCGTGTTTCCGGGATAACCAGCGATGCCAAAACAGCGCGCAAACAGTCGTTTGACATTGCCATCGAGAATTGCGTGCCGCGCGCCGAATGCGAATACGCAGATCGCCGCGGCAGTCGAACGCCCGATTCCCGGCAGTGAGAGCACCTTATCGTAATCGCGCGGAAATCGTCCCCGGTATCCGGCGGCGATACTCTGTGCGGCACGGTGCAGATTGCGCGCGCGCGAGTAGTAACCAAGCCCGCTCCAGAGCGCAAGCACATCATCGAGCGGCGCTGCGGCGAGCGTCTTGATGTCAGGAAAGCGCTGCAGAAAACGCCGGTAATACGGGGCCACCGTCGCGACCTGCGTTTGCTGCAGCATGATTTCCGACAGCCAGATGCGGTAGGGATTGCGCGTGTTTTGCCATGGCAGATTTTGGCGGCCATTTTTTTTCTGCCAGGCGACGACTTTAGCCGCGAAACCGTGCATCGAGCGAACCCGCGGGTAAAAACCGAGTTGCCGAACCGGCATTGACGCGGTCATCGGCGGGAGTGAATTCGAAGCGCACGTTCGATGCCTTTACGTTTCCCATTTTGAGCGCACCGATCTTGACGCTGCCGCGCGCGTTGAGCCCTTTCAGCGCCAACAGATCGAAGGGTTCTCTCGGATCGGGCGGCGGCAAATAGCGATCTGCGTCGAGCTGGTCGATGTCGATGTCGAAGGTATACAAGGGACGCGTAAATTTCGCGAGCCCGGCCCTGCCGCGGATGATACTGTCGTCGACTTTGGCGGCAAAGATCAAACTTGCATTCTGCTTGACGAGCTCGAGCAGCGCGGAGCCGCTCAAGGTCGCAACGAGCGGATTTTTCGGCCGCTTGGGATTCCTGACATTGATCATCGCAACGAGCTTCGGCAATTCGAACCTGTCCGCTTCGATGCTGCCGGTAAGCGGGCTCGTTAACTGGGCCCTATCGGTGGCGCCGTTGTGCAGCATTTCGAGATTCGCAGTTAATGTGCTCGCCTTGAACAATCTCGCGGTGCCCTCAGTACCGGAAATTTCAAGACTCGCCGCGAGCTTGCTCTGCGCCTGGCTGAGCGTCGCCCCGATCACGATTTTGTCAGCGCTGATTTGATCGTGTATTACGGCGAGCGACGGGGCCTCGAGCCTGAAATCGAGATTACCGTCTGCCTGCGTGCCGGCTGCAGTGATCGCCAGTCCTGAAAACTGGAACTCATTGCGGCCTGACTTCACGCCGATGTCACCCTTCGCGGTTGCCGCGAGATTTTGGATGCCCGCAGCAAACCCGCTCGTGCTCAGATCAACTGCTCTCAACGCGAAATTTTGCTGGTCTAAGTCGAATGTGACCGTGGTTTTGAGCGCGGTGTCGAGATCGAGCCTGGGCTTCTCGCTCCTCGCGATAAATGAGAGCTCGATCTTGTTTGGCACCCCGCTCGCAAGGCGGCCCGATTTGAGATTGAATCTTGAAAACGCATACTGCGTGCTTTCGACCCGATCGAAGTACGTAATAGTGGCATTCTTGATCGTTACGTGTGCGATTTCGACTTTGACTTGCGCATCGCCCCCGCCGCGCGCAGACGTGGACCTGACACTGTCGATGAGATCATCGATATTGGTTTTTCCGTCATCGTAGCGGATTACGCTGGCACGCAGGTTGGTCGCTTCGATCGCATCCACGACAGCCTGCCGCTTCAGCAGCGGCATCAACTTGAGCACCAGATGAAAATCGTCGGCGCCCGCGAATTCGGCGTCGTTCTCGCGCTCCGACAGCGACGCCTTGCCAAGCGTGGCACCGAGATCCGGAAAGAACGACAGCTTGATGTCGCCGTCGAGCTTCAACGTGCGTCCGGTATTGTCCTTCACCGCCTGCACGATCTGCGGCTTGTACTGATTGGGGTCGAACGTTGCAACGAGATAAGCCGCCAGCGCGAATACGATGACCATAATGCCGGTCAAAGGCAAAACGACATATTTGATTATTTTATTCACGGCCCGAGTCCAGGCATAAGGCTGCGCTTAACTAGACGCGTGTGAAGGCCAGACGCGGGTGATTGGAATCGAATTCCGTTCACACGTTTCGCGCTGATTGCTGAATAGCAGAAGCTTTTTTTAAGCACCGCGCATGGAACGGGTGGAAATGTGTCAACGAATGTTATCATTTTCCAGTCGGCGCAATTCGACACCTGCTGCTATACATGGAAACGTGCGAAGGCAGAATTTTCAAGGCGCAATGTGTTGAATTTGCGTTGCACGATTCGTTGAATTGACACCACGAACGGATGCATTCAGATCGCCGTGATTCGTGGCAACTATTGCGATGTATTATGTCACTTACTACGATCATGAGAAGGTCATGTCATGAGGTGCCGTGTGGAGCCCATTTGATATTCATGCTTCACTAGGCCGGCTAGTGTTGAGGGTACATAGATGGCTACCAAATTTCGTGGCATGTCCAATAAAAACCCAGTACCCAACCAGTTGTCGCAGCAAGTTCAAGTTAAGTTTCAACAGGCGCTGGCACTTCACCAACATGATCTGCGCAGCGACTTTTTCGTTATTCCGCTGACTATCGGTAGCGCTGCCTCATAGAGACGCCCAACGAGACAAGCTAACCGGTCTTTGATGTCAACCAGAAGCCAAATCTACAAGAAAGTTATCTAGTACTTGAGCGGGTGATGGGAATCGAACCCACGTCTAAAGCTTGGGAAGCTTTCATTCTGCCATTGAACTACACCCGCGTGAGGCACGAATTCTAAGGGGAAAACAGAACTGCGGCAAAGCTCTCCAAATGCGAACGTGCTTGTCGCCGGGTCCGGAAACACGTGATGGCGATGTATCCGGCTGGGCTGTTCGCTTTTATCCCGGCGATGGACGAGTGGCGTGGCACGGCGAATCGCCGGCATAGCGCGACGCCTAGCAGGCTGAAATCGTGGAGCGAAGACTTTGGATGGTCAACCGGCGGGCGGTTGCGGCGACACGAGCTGCCAGTCCTCGGCACATTCCTTGACGTACGGATAATAGGCTTGCGACGCGGCGCAATAATACCAATAGCCTTGCTGGGCCGGCGCCGGCTGCAAATTTCCCTGTTCGACATACACCGGCGGTGCGGACGGCGCCGCGACGATCGGTGGATAGTACGGAGGATAGTAGTAATAGGGCGGCGCATAATATCCAAATGGCGCACCGACAAAGATTCCAACGCGTGCCCGCGACGCGAAGTGAGAGCCGTGAAAACCGTGAGAACCGCTGAAGTGTCCGCCCGAGCGCCCTCCGCCATGACTGCCGCCGCGCGCCAGCACCGATCCGCTCGCCACAATAAGCGCGAGCATCGTAACTACCGTCAATGTTGCTTTCGCGATCTTCATATCAAGAAGTCCCACGCAAATGAGCGTATCACGTTTGCAATCTCGATGTGGTAACAAAATGTTACAGCGCGACAGCCCGATTGCTGCATCATTACCATTGGAAAGCCGGTATTACGGAATGGACGGGAATTTGCACCATTCGTTCCACATTTCGCGGTAAATTTTTTCGAGTTCGGATGTATAGGCGCCGCCGTCGGTATTGGGAGATTGCGCCATCCGTTCCCGCAGGCCTGCACGCAGATATTTTAAGCGTTCCGTGTCCGAAGTAAGCGCCACCGCGATATCGCGGTATTCTCGAGCCGATCCGCTATCAGGTTCTTCAGCCCCACGTTCGCGAGTATGATGGCGCCGGTACGTGAAACACAACGTTAACCGTGTTGCCAAAGCGCGCGCAAGCTGCAAGAATTTCAATGTTCATTGGCTCGAATATCACATTGATTGCGCTCACCATCAACGGCGAAGCCCGCCGCTTCGAACAACCGCTTAACTGCCGGCAGTTGCTTGACCATCTGCACCTCGCCGGCAAGCGCGTGGCGCTCGAGCGTAACGGCGAGATCGTGCCGCGCAGCAAGCACGGCGAGCAAATGCTTGGTGACGGTGATACTCTCGAAATCGTCGTCGCCGTGGGCGGCGGCTGACTGACTCCGGTCATTGCCCGCGACCGGCAAAACGCGCAGACTCCTGAATGGCCGAGTTTTTGAATTCCAAGCCCCGAAATTGCCCATGAAGCCCCGCGAAAACCTCGATCCTCTGATTATCGCCGGCACGTCGTATCAATCGCGACTGCTGGTGGGCACCGGCAAATATAAAGACTTTGCCGAGACCCGCGCTGCAGTTGAGGCGAGCGGCGCGCAAATCGTGACGGTCGCGATCCGGCGCACCAACATCGGCCAGGACCCGCAGCAGCCAAGCTTGCTCGACGTCCTGCCGCCAGCGCGGTTCACGATCCTGCCCAATACCGCCGGGTGTTACAACGCTGAAGATGCGGTTCGCACGCTTCGGCTTGCGCGCGAACTGCTCGATGGCCATGACCTCGTCAAGCTCGAAGTGTTGGGCGACCAGAAAACGTTGTTCCCGAACATGGCCGAAACGCTCGAGGCCGCCGCGACGCTGGTGAAAGACGGCTTCAAGGTTATGGTCTACTGCAGCGACGATCCGATCGCAGCCAAACAGCTTGAGGAAATCGGCTGTGCGGCAGTGATGCCGCTCGCCTCGCTGATCGGCTCCGGCATGGGAATATTGAATCCGTGGAATCTGCAGATCATCATCGACAATGCCAAAGTGCCGATACTCGTCGACGCCGGCGTGGGCACCGCATCGGACGCGGCAATCGCAATGGAGCTCGGCTGCGACGGTATATTGATGAACACGGCAATTGCGGCAGCCAAAAATCCGGTGCTGATGGCGTCCGCCATGAAAAAAGCGGTCGAAGCCGGTCGCGAAGCGTTCCTGGCTGGACGCATGCCGAAAAAACCCTATGCGGCCTCACCAAGTTCGCCAAGCGGCGGACTGATCAGTAAACCCTGAGCTTCACGACCGGGCATGCCGTGCAGGCTTTGCTCGCTGCCGCATCGAGCCGCATGCTTAGAACCAACGGCGGTTCGTGCGTCCGCGCACGCGTTGCATAAGACGTTTTCGGCCGCGCCCCGCCGTTTGTCCACACCTCACCCATGAGCGCCGAACACCGCCCCATCCGAAGTTTTGTGCTGCGTCAAGGACGCGTTTCCAGCGCGCAGCGGCGCGCGCACGACACGCTGCTTCCAAAATTCGGTATACCCTACTCGCTGCAGACACTCGATCTCGACAGCGTATTTGGCCGCCGCGCGCCAAAAATTCTGGAGATCGGTTTCGGCATGGGCGAAACTACGGCAACCCTTGCCGCGCAACACCCGCAAAACGATTACCTCGGAATCGAAGTACATACACCCGGCGTGGGCAGCCTGCTCAAGAATCTCGATGAAAAGGGATTGCGCAACGTGCGTGTCATTCAGCACGATGCGGTCGAAGTCCTGCACAACATGATTGCGCCCATCACACTCGACGGCGTGCATGTGTTCTTTCCCGACCCTTGGCCGAAAAAGCGCCATCACAAACGGCGGCTGATCCAGCCGGAATTTATTAATCTGTTATGCCACCGCATGAAGCCTGGCGCTTATCTGCACGTTGCGACGGACTGGCAGGAATACGCCGAGCAGATTCTCGACGTGCTGCACCGCGAGCCGCAGCTTACCAATACCGCGCCGGACTATGCGCCGCGCCCCGACTACCGGCCGCAGACCAAGTTCGAAAGTCGTGGGCTGAAACTCGGCCACGGCGTTTGGGACATTATATTCCGCAGGCACTCCGAAGGAATCCCATGTTCGCCGTAATCTTTGAGGTCGTGCCTGCCGCAGGCCGCCAGCAGGAATACCTCGATATCGCCGCCGCACTGCGTTCAGAGCTCGAGAAAATCGACGGTTTTATTTCGATCGAGCGCTACTCAAGCTTGAGCAACCCGGGAAAAATCCTGTCGCTGTCGTTCTGGCGCGATGAAGCCGCGTTGATCCAATGGCGGCAACACGAGGAACATCATCGCGCGCAATGGAAAGGTCGAGGCGGGATATTTGCCGACTACCGGCTGCGCGTCGCTTCGGTCGTGCGGGACTACGGAATGTTCGAGCGCGAACAAGCACCACAGCAGTTTCCGGAAATCAAACGCTGAATCTGCTCTGGGCAAATCTTCTATTGGTGCTCGGGCAGAAAAATCTGCAGCAAATCGTTCAAAAACCGCCGTCCCAGTGCGGTCGGCGCTATCCGCCGATGATCACGCACGATGAGTCCTTTCTGTTCCGCGCGGTCGAGCTGTTTTAGCAGTGTCGTAAGCGGCACGCCCGCCCGCTCCTCGAACAACACCAGCGGAAACCCGTTATTGAGCCGCAGCGCATTCATCATGAACTCGAATCCGATTTCGTCGGCGTTGATGTCGTGCTGTTCCTGCACCGCGTTGCCGGCCGCCGCCTGTTCCATGTACTGACCGGGCTGCTTGTAGCGCGCCTGGCGCGTGACACGGTCGCGAAACGAAAGCTTGCTGTGCGCGCCGGCGCCGACCCCGAGGTAATCCCCGAAAGTCCAGTAATTCAAATTGTGGCGCGCCTGCTTTCCGGGAAGTGCAAACGCGGACGTTTCGTAGTGCCGGTAGCCGGAAGCGGCGAGCGCAGCCTCGATCGTCTCCTGCATGTTCCCGGCCAGATCGTCGTCCGGAAGCTGCGGTGGATAGCGGTGAAAATAAGTATTGGGCTCGAGCGTCAAGTGATAGGCCGAGATATGCGGCGGCGCGAATGCGAGCGCGGTTTCAATATCGGCGCGCGCCTCTTCCACGCTTTGCTGCGGCAATCCATACATCAGATCAAGATTGAAGTTGTCAAAATACTCGCGTGCAATTTCAATTGCCGCGCGCGCCTCATTGCCGTCGTGTATGCGCCCGAGTACTTTGAGATGTCGCGGATTGAAGCTCTGGATGCCGATCGACAGCCGATTGATTCCCGCCTTGCGGAACGCGTGAAACTTCTCGACCTCAAATGTGCCGGGATTGGCCTCGAGCGTGATCTCGGCGTCGGTCGATAGCGCAACGCGCGCGCGCACTGCTGCCATGATCTGCTCGATACCCGCCTGCGAAAACACGCTCGGCGTGCCGCCGCCAAAAAACACCGTATAGACCTTGCGCCCCCAGACGAGCGGCAGCGCTCCTTCGAGGTCTGCGATCAGCGCGTCGATATAGCGTTGCTCGGGCACTGGCTCCCGGGCCTCGTGCGAATTGAAATCACAATACGGACATTTGCGCACGCACCATGGAATATGGATGTAGAGAGAAAGCGGCGGAAGCGCTTTGAAGTGAGGAGCAAGGGAGCCGCTTGCGAGCATTCGGTCAGCAACGGGTGCCGATCCGATAATCTGTTTTGCAATCATTTGTTCTGTCATTTCTCGCGGATGCTCAAAGAATTCGTGATTCGCCTCAGCCAGAGGATTTTGTATTACTGTACAGTTTGAATCCGGGTTTAGGTAGCTGAAATTATTCGCGGCCCATTGGGGATAAGTCGATGGTAACTCGGCATTGCGCAGCGGCGCTTTGGCTGCTTTCCTTTCTGTTCGCCGTTCGCGTGGGAGGACAAGCGGCTCAATATTGGTTTCCACAGGCGTACTTGCCCGCGTTTCATTCCTTTCAAGGCAGTAAGCTCCCGTATTGGTCATTATTGGGTTCGCAATTGGTGATTCTGGGAATCATGCTTCGCGTTTCATGGCGTGTCGGAATTGGCGCAACCAATCCTCGTCCCTCGCTTGGCAAATATCTGGCGTGGTTAGGCGCGATTTACTTCGTTCTGTCGGCGGCACGGCTTGCAATTGGCTATGCTGAGCCGAGTGCTCCCGAGTGGTTCAGGGCGTGGATTCCCGGGGCTTTTCACGTCGTGCTAGCGTTGTTTGTCATTGTGCTGGCTGGTTATCATTTACATGGGCGACCATTGAAAGTGCGGCTATGAACACCGTATTGTCTAGAACGTTGCCTTACCTGTGGTATCCCGCGCTGGTAACGCTCGCCGTTGCAGCATTCAGCATTCTTTTGACAGCTAACCTGCCGCTGGCCGTCGCGATGTATGTGCCCGCTGTTGTTTCGCTGCTGGCAATCTTCTGGCTCGAGTCGAGATTTCCCGCCCGAATCGATTGGCGCCCGACATGGCGCGAGATGCGTTCGGATGCGGCGTTTATGGTAATCGTACAAGTCTTTCTGCCCAAGGCGTTGATCGCTGGTTGCGCGATTATATTGGCAGATTGGATGCACGCGAACGCACCAAGCAATTGGTGGCCCCAAAGCTGGCCGCTCCCCGCGCAGATAATATTGATGGTGCTACTGGTAGACTTAATGCGCTATTGGCTGCACCGTGCCTGTCATCGCTTCACTGCGCTGTGGCGGTTACACGAGGTCCATCATTCTCCGGAACTTCTCTATACCCTCAATACGGCACGTTTTCATCCGCTCGAGAAAATCCTCCATTTTTCATTGGATACGGTGCCATT
>DASYSI010000488.1:0-7068 GCA_036003485.1 Burkholderiales bacterium
GCGATGGCGCGCACCTCGGATCCGCATTCGGCGAGCGCGCAATTCTTCATCAATGTTGGAAAAAACGATTTCCTCAACCACACGGCGCCCAATCCGCAGGGCTGGGGCTACTGCGTGTTCGGCAAAGTGGTCGGAGGCACCGATGTCGTCGACAAGATCAAGACGGTCAAAACCGGCAGCCGCGGCGGACACCAGGACGTTCCAGCTGAAGATGTGATTATCGAAAAAGCGGAAGTGGTATAAATTCGTGAGGAGTGAGGCGTGAGGAGTGAGGCGTAGAAGCGGTTAAGGTCCGGACCCTTCGCCTTTACCCTTAACTCTTCACCAAATGCACAGCATTTTCGTTTCCGATCTGCACCTTTGCCCCGCCCGTCTCGCAATCAATAGCACGTTTTTCAACTTCCTCCGCCACGCTGCTGCGCGGGCGCAGGCGCTTTATATCCTCGGCGACCTGTTCGAATACTGGGCCGGCGATGACGATGACGATCCGTTTAATCGTTCGGTATTGGCTGCGCTGCGCGAGCTCACCGACCGCAGTGTTTCACTCTATCTGATGCACGGCAACCGCGATTTTCTGATCGGCGATCGTTTCGCTTCGGCGTGCCGCGCAAAGCTGCTGCCTGATCCGACGTTGATCAGTCTGTACGGCGCGCCGACGCTGCTCATGCACGGCGACACGCTGTGCAGCGATGACTTCGATTACCAGGCATTTCGCACCAAAGTTCGAAACCCAGCCTATCAACGGCAGTTTCTCGCGCAGCCGCTCTTAAGCCGTAAACAGATCATCGCCGGATTGCGCGCCGAAAATGCCGAGGAGAAGCAGTTCAAGTCCGACGCCATCATGGATGTCACGACCGCGACTGTCGAAGCGGTGCTGCGCAGCCATGGCTATCCACGCCTGATACACGGACATACCCACAGGCCGGCGCTGCATCAGCATGTCATCGATGGGCATCATTGCGAGCGCTGGGTCCTCGCGGATTGGTATGCGCGCGGCAGCTATCTGCATTGTGACGCGACAGGTTGCCGGGTCATCGAATTGCCGACCGCATAAGCACTGCCTGCGGCGGGTGTATCTCGTTTGACGCGATTGGCGGCCTATAATGCCGATCTTTCGGTCCTGCCGCGCACCGATGAGTCATGGAACCCATAGCTGAAGCCCCCGCCCCACCTGCGGCCGATCGGGTAGAACCGCAGGACGCTCACGCACAAGCACCGAAACCGGTATCCGGGGCTGGCAGCGTGCTCGCCGATCTCGTGCAAAATCTGATTGCCGGCTTGCAGCTTGCTTTCTTCATCAGAACCGACATCAGCAGGCTGCGTCCGACCCCTGAACAGCTCATTGCACTCGCGATTCTCGACCTTTTGGTTAACGCCGGCGCGTCATTCCTGACTACCGGCTTCGACGGATATTTCAATCTGTCGGCGTTGCCGCGCGCGCTGATGTATCTCCCTTTCGTCATGCTTGCCGCCTACGTCATCGCGCGCCGCGAACGTCGGCCGCCGTTATTTATGGCACTGACGATCGCGCTGATCAGCGCCGGACTACCGCTCGAAATCGCAGCGCGCGCGGGCGCAGCACTACCCGGCTTCCGGTGGACTGGGGACAGCCGATGGGCTTCCTACATTTTTAACTACGGCATCATCTTGTGGTGGCTCACGATCATCGGCTGCACCGTTTTCAGGATGACCTTCGGCAGCAAACTTTACCGGCTCGGACACTATGTCGCGGCCGTAGTGCTGATGGTCGTTCCGGAGGTGCTGATTCCGGCGGATGTTCAGGGCGATCTATGGGCGCCGACCTATCGTGACAACGAATCGACCCGCGAGCGCAGTAATTTCTACGCGGCCGTGCGAGAGGACAACCTCTATAAGCAGCCTGAAATACTGGCCCGCGAGTTTGCCGCGCTTCGGCCACAGCGGAAAGGCGTAATCGATCTTTATTTCATCGGCTTTGCCGGCTACGCGTCCGAGGATGTATTCATGAAAGAGATTGATGTCGTCAGCCGGCTGTTTGGCGAACGCTTCGATGCCGGCGGGCGCACGCTCGCGCTGGTCAACAATCCGAAAACGCTCAATCGTTATCCCATGGCAACCCGCACCAGCCTCAACCAGGCCCTCGCACGCGTCGGCGCCATCATCAATCGCGAAGAGGATGTATTATTTCTTTACCTGACCTCGCACGGCTCGGAAAATCACCAATTTGCAGTGGAATTCTGGCCGTTTCGGCTCAAAAATATTGATCCGCCGGCATTGAAACAGATGCTCGATGCGTCGGGAATCAAGTGGCGCGTGATCGTTATTTCTGCGTGCTATGCGGGCGGCTTCATCGAAACGCTGAAAGACGAATTCACGCTGGTGATGACTGCCGCCGACGCGACCCATATGTCATTCGGGTGCGGAAGCGAGTCCGATTTCACTTACTTCGGCAAGGCATATTTCGATCAGGCGCTACGCCATACGTACTCGTTTACCAGCGCTTTCGATGAAGCGAAGACGAGCATAGAGCAACGCGAAAAATCCGAAAAAAGGACCCCGTCTAATCCGCAGATTTACGCCGGCGGCGCGATCAGAAAGAAATTAGAGAACCTCGAACGCCGGCTGACAGCGGCAGCCAAGTAAGAACGCGCGCGTTGCGGTCACGCCAAACCGCAAGCCATCGCCAATTCCTGACTATACGAGGTACTGCAATGGCGCACACTCCAGCGATCTTGTCAGCGCGCATGCGTCGGCATATCTTCAAATGATGGATCAGCCGAGCGCCTGCCTGAAATCTCCGATCAGATCGTCGAGGTCCTCGATGCCTATCGACAGCCGGATGAGCGAATCCGCGATGCCCATCTCGGCGCGGCGCTGTGGTCCCATCTCCCAGTAAATCGTGTGGGCGATTGGAATCGCAAGAGTCCGGTTGTCACCCAGATGGCTCGATGAAATCACGAGCTTCAACCGGTTGAGGAAATCGAAGCAGTCGATGCCGGCCGCGAGCTCTATGCTTATCAGCGCGCCGAAGGTCTTGAAAAGCTCCTTGGCAAGCCGGTGCTGCGGGTGATCTTCGAGACCCGGGTAATACACTTTTGTCACTTGAGGATGGCCCGCCAGGAAGCGTGCGAGTTGCAGCGCATTATCGGAGCACTTCTCCATGCGCAGCGCCAATGTTTCGGCGCCGGTCGCAAGACGGTGCGCGGGTTCGGCGGCCAGCGTGCTGCCTATGTCGCGCAAACCCTTCTTGCGTATCTGCAGCATTCCCCACAGGGCGGGCTTCGCATTCTTGTAGCTGTCGTAGATATTCGAAAAGCGCGTCCAGTCGAACAGGCCGGTATCCGTTACCGCGCCGCCCAACGCGTTGCCGTGACCGCCGATGCACTTGGTCAATGAATTGATGATCAGTCCAGCCTTGTCTTTCTTGGGCCGATACAAATAGGGCGACGTCATCGTGTTATCCACCACGTAGAGCAAGCCGTGGCTCGAGCAAAGCTCGCCGATGCGCGCGAGATCGGCGATCTGAGTGCGTGGATTGGCGATTGTTTCGACGAATACCAGCCGCGTGTTGGCGCGGATGGCTCGCGCCACGTTCGCTACGTCGGTAGCATCGACAAAGCTGATCTCACACCCCAGCGTGTTGAAAGTGCCGAACAGGCTGTTGGTGTTGCCGAACAGATACGAGCTCGATACGACGTGATCACCGGCACGCAACAATGCCACGAAAGTAGCTGCAATTGCGGCCATGCCGGTGCTGAAGCACGCGGTCGCGATTCCATCTTCCATCTTGGTGATTTTCACTTCCAGCGCGGCGGTGGTGGGATTGCCCTGCCGGCCATAGGCATAGCCGGGAAGCTCACCCTTGAACACTTTCGCCAGATCCCGCGCGTCGGGATAGCCGAATGCCACCGCAGAATGCATCGGCTTATGCACGGAAAAATGCTCGATGGGTGATTCAAGATCCGAATGCAGGATCGTTGTGGTAAAGCCGTTCTTCATGGCAAGGTCTTTCCCAATAAAAAACCCGATCAGCTTGCGCGGACCGGGTTCTGGCTCGCTTTAGCCGTATTTGTTTGTCTCCCGGCTTTCACCGGCGGCGCCCGCAAGCTGATATCAAATCGGCGCAGTTCGAAAGTTACCCGCCCCCGATTCAAATGTCAAATTTGAGGGCTGCGTATAAAGCAGGAGATGGCGGCTGCGCTCAGTCGCGCAGCGATCAGGCCCAGCACGCCGCAGCGGCAATGACGTCCGTGTGCGGTTTGATTTTTCTCAGTCAACCACTTCAAGATTCAGGTCGAGCTGAGTTGCCGCAGCTTCCGCGTGCCTGCTGCCATCGTGGCGCTGGGCCTCGACACCATCGAGATATTCCTGCGTCACGTCGCCGGTGATGTAGATGCCGCTGAAGCACGAATCCTCGAAGCTGGTGACCCTGGGATTGACCGACTGCACATCCTCGATCAACGCATCGAGGTCCTGGTAGATCAAATGATCAGCGCCGATTTCGCGCGCGATTTCTTCATTACTGCGTCCGGTTGCAATCAGCTCCGCGCGCGTCGGCATATCGATGCCGTAAACGTTGGGAAAACGCACCGGCGGCGCGGCTGAAGCGAAAAACACCTTGCGCGCGCCTGCCTCGCGCGCCATCAGTACAATCTCGCGACTGGTGGTGCCGCGCACAATCGAGTCGTCGACCAGCAACACATTCTTGCCCTTGAATTCCATGCCGATCGCGTTAAGTTTCTGACGCACCGATTTCCGCCTGATCGCCTGTCCTGGCATGATGAAGGTGCGGCCGATATAGCGGTTCTTGATGAAGCCCTCGCGGTACGGCAGGTCGAGCCGGTTGGCAAGCTGCATCGCTGAAGGACGGCTCGAATCCGGAATTGGGATCACGACGTCGATGTCGAGGTTGGCGTGCTCGCGCTTGATTTTGTCGGCGAGGCTCTCGCCCATCCTGAGGCGGGTTTCATATACCGAGATGCCATCGATCACGGAGTCCGGCCGCGCCAGATAGACGTATTCGAAAATGCACGGGTTGAGGGTCGGATTGAGCGCGCACTGCTGCGCGTAAAAATGGCCGTCTTCGTCGATGAAGATCGCCTCGCCCGGCGCGACGTCGCGCACCAGTTGGAAGCCGAGCGCATCGAGTGCAACCGACTCCGACGCAACCAGGTACTCGGTACCGTGCTCGGTCTCCAGCTTGCCGAATACCAGCGGCCGAATTCCGAAAGGGTCGCGAAAAGCAAGCAAACCGTAACCCGCGATCATCGCCACCACCGCGTAGGCTCCGCGGCAACGCCGATGCACGCCCGATACCGCGGCGAAAATCGTCGCCGGGTCGAGCTTGTAATTGGCGGCGCCCTCCTGCAATTCATGCGCCAGGACGTTGAGCAGCACCTCGGAGTCGGAATTGGTATTGACGTGGCGCAGGTCTTGGCGGAACAGCTCGCTTTTGAGCTGGTGGGTATTGGTCAGATTGCCGTTGTGACCGAGCACGATACCGAACGGCGAATTGACATAAAAGGGCTGCGACTCGCCAGCCGACCACGCGGAGCCGGCGGTCGGATAACGCGTGTGCGCGATGCCGCATGCGCCGAGCAAGCCGCGCATGTTGCGAGTGCGAAATACGTCGCGCACCATGCCGCCGCCCTTGTGCATATGGAATGTCGCACCCTCAGCGGTAACAATGCCGGCTGCGTCCTGGCCGCGATGCTGCAGCACCAGCAAACCATCATAGAGCAGCTGGTTTACCTGATTCTTTGCTACAGCGCCAAGAATTCCGCACATAACGGTCCCTACTTGTAGTTAATGTGCTTCGACAAATCGTACGGCAGCCAGACTTTAATCATGTTAGCCAGCGCCTCCAGCGGTGCGCTCGACATCGCGTGCCGCCACGCCTGCTGGCGCGGCAGCGTCGTCAAACCCGCGAGCAACACTACGACAATCACGATTGCGATTCCGCGCACGAAGCCGAACAC
This sequence comes from Burkholderiales bacterium, assembly GCA_036003485.1. GTDB lineage: Bacteria > Pseudomonadota > Gammaproteobacteria > Burkholderiales > SG8-41 > PALSA-1004. The sequence continues at coordinate 5,958 of DASYSI010000488.1, forward strand.
GGCGCCCAGCGCGCGGTCGGCCACGCCCAATCCCGCGCGCTTGATGAGGCTTGACACCGCGATTGCAATTAAAGTCATCACCAGCAGCACCGCCAGAAACAAGATCGCAAAAGCCGCCAGCAGGCGCAACTCCAGGCTCGGTATCGCCGCCGGCAGCACTGCTGCGACGTCGGTCGCATACATCTGAGCCACCAGAAACGCCACTATCCAGGCTGCCAGCGCCAACAACTCGCGCACCAAGCCATGGATGATGCTCAAAAGAACCGATACTCCAATAATTGCCAGTACTGCGTAATCGACCCAAGTCATCCTATTTGGGCGCGATATTGCCGATAAGCCCCATGCCTTTGAGCTTGTCACGCACCTTTTCCGCTTCATCGCGCGAAGCAAACGGCCCGGCACGCACGCGTGTCACGCTGCCTTTCGTCGTCGGCACCACCTCGGTATACGATTTGACGCCCGCCGCCGCGATCTGCTCCTGCATCTGACGGGCTTTGTCGGCGTCATTGAGTGCTGCGACCTGAACCACGAAAACGCCCGAGTCCTTGACCTCCGACTTGGTCTGATCCGGTGCTTTCGGCTTTTCCGCCGCGATTGGCTGCGCTTCGCTCTTAGGCGGTTTTGACACCGTCTTCGCTTGCGCCATCGGCTTTTGCGGCGCAGCTTTCACGGGCGGTGCGGCCTCGGTATCGTAGGCAGGCGGCGCTGCATCCGCAGCCGACCCGGCGACAGGCACGGCCGTTCCTTCATGCTTGGTAGAAAGCTCGGAGCGCGGCTTGTCGCGTGATTTCGTGTCCAACGCTCGCGGAACCACCGGCACGATTTTGGAAGTGAATGTGCCCGCATTAGGCGAGGGGATCTGAATACTGACGTCCTGGCTGACGGGCTTCGGCTCATGGTCGAGAACCATCGGCAGAAACACGGCGACGATGGTCACCAAAGCTATCGCGCCGATCAGACGGCGGCGGGCGCGTTTTCTGAGTTGCAGTTCTTCTTCGCTAATCGATTTCGCCATCACCGATCTTGGCTCGAAACGCACACCTGTTCATAGTGTAGGCCCCTCGGGACTTATGCCTTACGTTGCCGTTCGCGCATGACTGCAGCGACGGTG
>DASYSI010000489.1:0-2400 GCA_036003485.1 Burkholderiales bacterium
AGGTATGAACGAGGAGCAGATCCGCTACTGGGATCAGGTTTTCGCCGCGCTGGTGCAGCTTCCCGAATGGAAACAGTATCTGGATGCGAACCTGATCGAGAGCACGTATCTCAATGCCAAGGACAGCAGGAAGATGATCGATGCGCAAAACGCGGCGCTCACCGTAGTGCTTACGGAATTGGGTCTGGCGAAGTAGCGCTGCGGGAACGTTCGCTCACCGCTGATATCGAATCGGACGATTTGTGCAGAGTACCCGATCATTGCGGCAAATGCGGACATGACGGTCACTTCGGCATGCGCGGACTTTACGCTCGGACTCGAACCGGATGCAGTGCCTGCAGCGGCACTGAACTGGGCAAAATGGGGAATGCTCGACTGCACGGGCGTAGCGTTGGCGGGCGCTGCAACAGACATCGCCTCGATCCTGGAGGATTACCTCGGTTTTGTCGGCGGCGCGCCCCAAGCGCGCGTCGTCGGGCTCGAACTTGCCACGAGCGCGCCGGAAGCCGCGCTGGCGGGCGGTGCGCTGTGCCATGCGCTCGACTTCGACGACGCCGGAGGCTTCGGCCATCCGAGCGCGGCGCTGTTGCCGGTGATCTACGCGCTCGCGGACCTGGTGCGGCCCTCCGGGATGGAAGCGTTCGCGGCGTATGTCGCCGGTTTCGAAGTCGGCAACAGTCTCGGCGAGTGCAACATTTTCGGCAGGATCAACACGCATAGCTGGCAGCTTGGCTGGCATCCGACCGGGACCTACGGAACCATCGGCGCCACCTGCACCGCGGCGCGGCTGCTGCGACTCACGCGGGAGCAGACCATGCATGCCATTGGCATTGCCGCTTCCGAAGCGTGCGGCATCAACAAAAACTTCGGCACAATGACCAAGCCTCTGCACGCCGGTCTCGCGGCGCGCAACGGCGTCTTTGCGGCGCTGCTCGCGCAACGCGGTTTCACTGCCGACCCCGATGCATTGGGCGGCGAACAAGGTTTCCTGCGCGCGTTCAAGGGGCCTGGAAATTACACCGAAGCAGTCGTGTGCGGCAAGCTGGGCAAGACTTTTGCACTTAGCGATGGACTGGCATTCAAGTGGTTTCCGGGCGGATGGTCGGTTCATCGCGCAACCTCGGGAGTCATCGATCTCATCGCAGAGCACGCGTTAAGACCTGCCGACATCGAGACCGTCGAAGTTGCATTGGAGTCGATTCCGACGTTGCGTCTGAATCCGTCGACCGGCGTCGAGGGAAAATTCTCGATCGCGTTTAACGTTGCGCTGGCTGCGCTCAAGGGCTGGCCGGAGATTGCGGACTACAGCGCCGGGCGCACGCAGGATCCGGAAATATGCTCGTTCATGCAGCGCGTGCGCCATGCGGATGATCCGGCAGACGGCAGCGTGAATATCGCGATTGTGACGAAAACAGGAAAGCGTTTCGAGAAAAATGTGAAGCACGCGCCGAGCGACCCTATCTTCGGCTTGCAGGAGGAGCGCGCTTTGGCCAAATTTCGTACTTGCGCGTCGTATCGGTTGGCCCCGGATGCTGTCGCGACGGTGGAATCAAATCTGTTGAATCTGGAGCGCGTCACCGATCTGTCGGGATTGATGCATGCTATCACCGCGATCGATGAAAAAGCGCGAGGCGCGCTGTCGGCTTGATACACGCGAGTTCGAATAAAATGGCAATACGATTTTGTTTTTCCGGAGGGTTCGTGTCGTTGCCACGTTTTGTTGCATGGACGCTCACGGTTGGCCTCGTCGTTTTGGGCGCGAGCCTGGTCGCGGCACAAACCTATCCGAACAAGCCCGTTCGCATTGTCACCGCAGGCGTCGGGGGCGGAAGCGATTTCGTTTCGCGTCTGATCGCGCAGGGTATTTCAGGCGGATTGGGACAGCAGGTCATCGTGGACAACCGGCCAAGCGGTGTTATCCCGGGAGAAGTCGTGGCCAAAGCGGCGCCTGACGGTTATACGCTGCTGGTGTCCAGTAATGTCTTATGGCTCGAGCCGTATCTGCATCAGAAGGCGCATTACGATGCGCTGAGGGATTTTTTACCGATTACAGCCGTGGGCAGGTCGCCGAATATTCTCGTCGTGCACCCGTCGCTGCCGGTAAAGTCCGTGAAGGAGTTGATCGCATTGGCCAAAGCCCGGCCGGGAGCGATCAACTATGCTGCGGGTACCATAGGCGGGTCGGATCATCTCGCGACCGAATTGTTCAAGTCGATGGCGGGCGTCGATATCGTGCGCGTTTCCTACAAAAACGCCGCCATTCGCATGGCGGATCTGATCGGCGGTCACGTGCAACTGACATTCGGCAGCGGAGGTACGGTGGCATCGTACGTCAAATCGGGCAGGTTGAGGGCGCTCGCAGTGACCAGCGCCGAACGCTCGCCGGTATTTCCCGATTTG
>DASYSI010000490.1:0-2833 GCA_036003485.1 Burkholderiales bacterium
GCGCCCGTGCGGAGTCAGCGAGAAATCGCGGGTCTGGCGCCATACCGGGCACACCAGCAGACAAAGGTTGCAGCCGCTGCACGCCGCATGATCCTGGCGCGCGCTGCGCGCGCTTGCGGAGAAACTCATCATCTCAAAATATCACGTCACGGTTCAATATCATCGCAGGATCGGCCGCGCGCTTGAGCGCCAGGTGACGGTCGACCACCGCATCGCCGAAGATGCGCCGGATGTAGCCTTTCATCATGCCGCCGAAGCGATAATAGCTCGCGCCCAGATCGACGCCGATATCGTAGATCTCGTTCTTGAATGATTGTAAATGATCGCGGCTGTAGACGCGGTCGCGCGTCACCGGTTCAAATTCGCACCCGTACGCCCAGCCTTCGGCGTCCGGCGGAATGCACGACATTTCATAATGCGCGCGGTGCTCGGGACGCAGCCGGATGCCGACGCAATACAGCGTGTAGTACGGAAAGTACCTGCGGCAAACCGCGTTGCCGCGCTCAACCGCTGTGACGAATTTTTCGACCGAGGTTGCGATGTCCGGAATTACCATCTGGCGGCTGCCCCAGAACTTCCAGACCGCGCGCGAAAACACCACCGTGCGATCGAACATGGTGCCGTCGCGCATGTACTCGGAGCGCCTGAACTCCGGAAAGAGCTCGCGTTTGCGCCGGTAGAGATACCATGCTTGGCGAAGTTTCCACGGGCGCAGCGCGTAATGCGCGAGCGCGCGCAGCGCGAAGCCCAACTCACCGTGCCCGCGCAGGCGCGGCTGCCAATTCGCCTGGAACGCCGCTACACGCTCGGGCGAATCGAAGGCGACCAGCAGATTCACCGCGCAGTCCATGATCGTCAGTATTCCCGAATAATCGCTGGCGTCGTTCTTATCGAGCATTTGCAGATCTTCAACCGCGGTGCGCAGCGAGGCGTAATAAAAATAGCGCATCGTGAGCGGCGTGTAGCGGCGTATCCTGAGTGTGGCTTCGGTGATCACGCCGAATTGCCCGTAACCGAGAATCACGCGCTGGAAAAGTTCCGCGTTGTGCGTGTCCGAGCATTCGACGATCTGCCCACCCGGCGTGACGACCTGCAAGGCGAGCGCCTGATCGGCGCTGCAACCCAGACGCGGCGAATTCACGTCGATGCCGCCGACGCCCAGCGTGCCGCCGACCGATGACGTGAGGTTGAGTGGGGCGGAAAGATAATCCAGATGGTGCCGGCGCAGTTCCTCGGCCAGGCTGTGCCAGAAAATTCCGGCTTCGGTGCGCACCGTCAGCGCTTCCGAGTCGATATGCAGAACGCGGCTCATGCCCGTCATGTCGAGCAGCACGCCGCCAAACGCGACCGATTCGCCTTCCGTCGTCAATCCTCCGCCGCGCACCGTGACGGGAACTTGGTAGCGTTGCGCGGCTCGCAGCAGTGCCGCGATCTGCGCGGCGCTGCGCGCGATCACGACTCCGTGCGCAAGTCCGTAGGCGCTGCCGCCGGCATCGGTAGCGAAGACGCCGCGCGCGGCAGCGGTTTCGAGCAACTCAATGTCGCTGGTGCGAAGCGCGGCGGCAAACTCCGGCCACTGAGCGCCGCTCCAGCGCGACGCGTTGGTTTGCTGCCGCTTGATTCCCCGGAGCGCGTCGGGTCCGACCGGACAGTAACCGAAGCTACCGGTGATCGCCGTATCCATCGACATCGTATCTATGGGTGTTCACCCTGTGCGGTTTGAATTCGTGCGCGTGCCGGATCCTGCGTACGCCGGAACTCGCTCAACCTACTCGGGAAATCATCTAATGGACTCGGCGGTCAGATTGAGCTTGGTCACGAGCTTCGCGAGTTTATCGACTTCCGCTTTGATGAATGCGCCGAACTCTTCGGGTTGATTGCCGATAATCGTCGAGCTCATGTCAACCAGACGGGTTTTCACGTCAGGCGTATTCAATACCGTAATCACTGCAGTGCGGATCGCCGTGATCGTTTCCTTTGGAGTATTGACCGGAACCAACAGGCCGTTCCAGAGATTGAACTCGTAGTCAGGGTAGCCGGACTCGGCGACGGTCGGAAGCTCGGGAACCATCGATACTCTCTTCTTGGCTGTGACTGCGAGCGGACGCACGCGGCCTTGACGCATATGCGGTAGCGCAACGACCAGCGGCGAGAAGTAGACTTGGGTTTCGCCCGCCACGATCGAGAGCAGCGACTCCCCGCCGCCTTTGTACGGCACGTGCGTCATATTCACGCCGGCCTGCCCCTTGAATAATTCCGCCGCCAGAAACGTGACGGTGCCGGTACCCGCCGAGGCGTAGTCGAGCGCGCCCGGCTTGGCTTTTGCCAGCTTGACGAGCTCGCCGATCGACTTCACCGGCAATGAAGGATGAACCAGGACGACATGCGGAGACGAATCAACCTGCGTCACCGGAGCAAAATCGCGTATCAGATCGTACGGCAGCTTGCTGTAGAGGCTGACATTCGCGGCTTGAGCATTGTTGATCATGAGCCACGTATAGCCGTCGGGCGGCGCTTTCGCCACGATGTCGGAGCCGATGTTGCCGCTCGCGCCCGCGCGGTTGTCCACGACGACGCGCTGACCGATCACCTGGGGCAGCGCATTGGCAACAAGACGCGTGACGGTGTCAGCGCCGCCGCCGGCCGAGCTGGGCACCACCCAGCGTATCGTTTTTGCCGGATACGGCTGAGCCCAGCTTGCGGTTGCAAACGAGCCGATCAAACCGAGCAACGCGATTGATTTTATGTATGGTCTACAATCGATTTCAAAAACATTCCCTCGCCCCGTGTCAACGGGGAGAGGGCAGGGGTGAGGGGTAACCGGCTCGGCGTT
>DASYSI010000491.1:0-7550 GCA_036003485.1 Burkholderiales bacterium
CGCCTTCAGCGTGCTGCTCTGGGCAGCGCAGTTCTCAGGCTACCTTCCTTCCGCGTACCTGCAGGGGCCGGTGTGGCACGGCCATGAAATGCTGTTCGGATACACGACTGCGGTCATCGCAGGCTTTCTGCTGACCGCCGTGCGCGCGTGGACGAATCAGCCGACTGCAAGCGGCGTGCCGTTGATGGCACTGGCAGCGCTCTGGGTCTGCGGCAGGGTGTTGGTGCTGACACCGTTGGCTATGACGGCAGCCGTGGTCAACGCGGCTTTCCCTGTCGCTATCGCGGTGGCGATCGGGATTCCATTGTTTCGATCGCGCAATGTCCGCAACTATTTTTTCGTGGGCCTGCTGGTGCTGATGGGCGTGCTGATCCTCGCGGTGCACCTGGCGTTGCAGGGACGCTTCGAATTGTCACCGCGTTTCGGATTGCAGCTCGCGCTGGATGTCGTGCTGTTCATCATGGTGGTCATGGGTGGGCGCGTGATCCCGATGTTTACCAACAACGGCGTACCTGGCGCCAACGCGAAGCGCCACGCACTGTTGGAAAAATTCGCGCTCGGCACGGTAATACTGTTGTTCGCGGCAGATCTGCTGCAATTGCCTCAGACAGTCATCGCCACGATTGCGCTGATCGGCGCCCTGGCGCATGGTATGCGCTTGTATCTCTGGAAGCCGTGGCGCACCCTTGCTGCACCGCTGGTATGGATACTTCATGCCGCATACGCATGGATAGTCATGCACCTCGCGTTGCGCGGCCTTTCTGCACTGGAATTGCTGGCAGGATCGTATGCCACCCATGCGCTCACCGTAGGGGCGATCGGCGGGTTGACCTTGGGCATGATGACCCGGACCGCACGCGGCCATACCGGGCGGCCTCTGATAGCGGATGGCTTCGAGCTTACAGTATTTCTGCTGATACAGATCGCTGCGATCGTTCGCGTCTTCGGCGGCATGGCGTCGCCCGCGCTGTATCTGGCGAGCGTTCAGCTATCGGCGCTGTTGTGGTCCGCGGCTTTCGCCCTGTACGCTGTTCGCTATTGGCCGATTTTGTCGCGGCCCCGGCTGGATGGCAAGCCGGGATGACCGGACTCGGCGCCCGCTTAGCACGTAAGCCCGCGCGCTGGGCTACACGATGCGTTCGAGGGGTAGTTGGAACAGGCGGATCTTGTCGTCGGCACGTTTGATCTCGTCGTTGGCTGCGGTAATGCCCGCGATCAGCGTTGCAAGTGGAGCCTCTTCCCGAAAGGCGATCATAAGAACGGAGTTCATCGCGCCAAAACCACCAAAACCAAGGTGAGGGTCCGTGCCGTGACCCTTGCCTTTGGTGTGTTCCCAGTGTGTGTAGTAATCGATGCCTGTATCACGCAGCAACTGCATCACGCGCGCGGTGTAATACTCGTTATAAACGACAAATGCGATTTTCACGGAATAGGGTAAACGTCATTGGAAAAATTAAAGCCGAAACTCCGGCGCTAGCAGCGATGATGAAAAGGATCGCTAAAAGGACTTATAAACTTTCTCGCATCGCTTGCGTGATTATACCTTGTTGAAGCCGATCAAAACCCGATCGATCTCGATGGATTACCTCTCGCTCAAAATTACGCACGTGAGCTGTGTCGCCTTGAGCTACGTGCTGTTCGTCGCGCGCGGCGTGTGGATGCTGCACGGCTCGGCGCTGCTTCAGCAGCGTTGGGTGAAAATCGTGCCGCATGTCGTCGATACGGTGTTGCTGGCGAGTGCCATTGCGATGGCGGTCATGATCCGCCAATATCCGTTCACCGCGCCGTGGCTTACAGCCAAAGTCCTTGGGCTGATCACCTACATTGCGCTGGGGAGCGTCGCGCTCAAACGCGGCAAGTCGCAGCAGACCCGAATCGCCGCGTGGGTCGCAGCGCAAGTCGTGTTCCTCTATATCGTCGCAGTCGCTCTCACCCGAGATCCGATACCCTGGTAAGTTGCAGTTCAACGGTGCTCGCGATTTGTGGGTCAAGCCTGCTCGATCTGACAATTTTCAGCTCGTCGGCAGGGCCGGTGTAAGGTTCGGTACTTTACCCGTCAGCAGATAATCGACGAGCTCCGCAACCGGCCGTATCGCGGTCCCGAACGGAAGGCTTTCGCTGCCGCGGAAAAACAAACCCTTCTTGACGTCGCCGTTGAGCGCGAATGCGAGCCGCGTGTCGATGCAGAACTGGCCGATGGATGCAATACCGTCGCGCAGACCGCACACGGTAAGGCAATCGAGGCCGGGCACGCAGCGCCTGGGATCGGCTTTGGCGTGCGACTGCAGCGACTTTTCGCGCCGCAGATAGTTTTTGAGCCATGGCGTCAAGACCGCGCGCGCCGGCAGTCCGGCGACGCTCATGAAAGTGACGATGTCCTCCGGTTTTGCTTGTGCGAGCACCTGCTTGAAATTCAAGTGTGCATCTCCTTCCTCGGTTACCGCAAACGGCGTGCCGACTTGCGCTGCGGATGCACCAAGCGCGATCACCTCGCGCACTCTTTCATGGCTGTTGATTCCGCCGGCGACAATCAGCGGAATGCGTTCGCGCTCGATCTGCATTTCACGCAAGAGATCGAAGATGCCCGCGAGCGCCGGCTCGAAATCGAAGCGCGCATCGTTGATTTCCTCGTGGCGAGTCGCGCCGAGGTGTCCTCCGGCATAGCGCGGATGTTCGATTATGATTGCATCGGGCAGCCGGTTTTTGCGCAGCCACTTCTTGAGCACGATGCCGACGCCGCGCACGTCTGACAGGATAGGCAATAGCGCAACTTCAGGAAATTCCTTCACCAGATCGGGAAGATCAAACGGCAAGCCGGCGCCCATGACGATTGCGTGCGCGCCGCTTTCGCAGCTCTGGCGCACATAGGCGGCATATTCGGAAACCGCCTTCATCACGTTTACTGCGAGCGCACCCCGTCCGCCCGAGATTTCGAAGGCCATGCGAATTTCGCGGTCAAGCGCGATCAGATTGAGCTTGTCGAGTTTGCTTTTGTCGGTGCACCCGCGGGCACGCTCGAGCAGGTCGGGATGATGATGACGCAGATCAATGCTTGCAATCGTGCCAACCGCACCGAGCCACGCGACAGTGCCGGCGAGTCGGTGCGCCGAAACGCCGACGCCCATTCCACCCTGAACGATCGGCAACAGAACTCGCGTTCGCAAGCGCCAGGGCCGCAACGGGCCAGCGGCGAGATTACCGATTTGAGACATCGCTCCGAGATCGCAGTGAAATATAAGGGTTCGGGGCCATGTTCCCCCACCATCTAGGTGCGATCGTTGATATATATCAAACGCCGATGGCTCGAGCTGCACACGTTAGCTGACATGCATGCTTTCGAATGCACTTTAGCCGCTCTTATGCCGGTCAGTGGTGACAGCGTACGCGTTTGACCTGCGTCAAACTTGCCTGAAACAGTCCTTCGCCGATCGGCGGCTTATGCCATGTTCTCCGCCATGAAGCGGTAGGCTTCTTCCCAGGCACGCCGCGTCTCGGGCGTGAATTCTTCCATCAGGATGAAGGCAAGCGTCCACATCAATGCGGCACCGAACGGCTGGTAGTGCTCGGGCTTGACATTGAAAACCGTGTGACGCTCTCCCAGATAGCGAATGAGCGGGACGAGCTTATCCTGCAGATCAAGCGACTTGACGATCATTTCGAGCATCGCCGTTAGCGCACGCGCCTGCCTATCCATTTCTCGCGGGAACAGTGCGCGCAGCTCGGGATTCGCTTTGAACAGCCGGGCGTAAAATACCCGTCCGAAATCATCGAGCGCCGGATTCAGCTTGCGGAACGAGTCCCTGATGAGCTCGATGTGTTCGGGTGTCACGGTGAATTCGCGCTAGCTGTAAGCGATGCATTGTTCGCACACGGTGCCGCACACGTCTTTCTTGAGGTGTGCTGCGCGCAATTTCACGAATGCCGGCGAGTTCCAGGCTTGCATGAACGATTGCTGGGTGAGGTCTCCCATCGTCCACGTAGCTTTGGCGTCGAAGCAGCACGCCGAAAGCTTGCCTTCGGCGGTGACGTGTCCTTCGGTGAATGCCGACCAGCACGGCAGCGGCTCGCGCAGTGCGCCGATGCGCCCTTGGTTGCCGGCCGTCGGCCGGTAGCCGAGCTGCTCTTCGCGCTGCGTGGCGAACGCACCCATCGAGTACAGCGGCAGCCAGTAATGCGTATCCACGTACGGCCGCACGCGCTCGGCCAGCAGCGTTTCCATCTTGACCTGCTGCACGCCGTCGTAGCGAATGGACGACGCAAATAGTCCGGTCTCGTAACTTTTCTCGCGACGCAGGTCCCACGCCGCTTTGATATTGTCGAGCGCATTGTAAAAAAGCTTGCCCGCGACGCCCATGATCTGTTCGAACTGCAGCTCGTCGGCTGCGTTGACCGACCATTTCAGCGAGTCGAGGCCGGCTTTCATGCATTCATCGACCGCTTCGGGAAACGCCATCGATGCGTTCGAGGTCAGAAAGACGTAGGGCACGCCGAGCTTGCCTTTAAGGTAGGCGATACAGTCCACCAGCAGCCGCGGGTTCATGAATGACTCGCCGAGGTAGAACACTCCGATTTCCTCGACTCCCGCGTCGCGCATCTCACGCGTGATGCGTTTAAAGAGCGTGAAGTCCATGTCCCATTTGGGCTGCACTTCGCGCGTGCGCAGCGCGCAAAAGCCGCAGCGGTAATTGCAGCGCGGCGAGATCTCGATTTTGACGCTCCTCGGCGCCGGCAGCTCTGCCTTAAGGTAGTGCGGCGGAATCTTTGTGACTTGATCAATTTGTTCGGTGATGGACGCCGTCATGCAGATCTCCACGGGAGATTTTCAATTTCGTCGCTTTCTAGACTGTCATCTTTACCTTGACCCTCACGGCTGCGCTTTGATCTGAGTCAAAGTCTAACGGCCAGCTGAAGTCGGGTAAGGCGGCCGCTTGACTTTAGGCCGCTGTCGGGTTGTGTCGGATCGATGGGAAAATTGCGGCCCGTTTCAATGGGTTGAAAATTTATTCGCCGACAGTCGGGTCAAGGCGATGTTGATCTAGATCAAATCGGGCTCCCACGGCAGGCGCGAGAATAAGGTCGCAATCAACATGGCGCGCGCGGTTAAAGACGATCACCGTCGCGCAATCGTAAACATGGAAATCTGCACTTCGTGCATTAGATGCCAAGCATGTTTTGGCTAGCAGCGTCGAACCGAGCAGCGAGGAGCATTCATTGTTAATCAAGACATCGAATCAACTGTTGATAGCAGTCATTCTTGCTTTCGCGGTGACAATTGCATCAAAAGCCGCGCAGTCTCCGGGTAACGAGCGCAGCGGCAAGGAAGTCGTAGAAGCGACGTGCGTCTCCTGCCACAAAACGGGCGAGCATGGCGCACCCAAGATCGGCGACAAGCAGGCATGGGCAAAGCGCGCGTCCAGAGGATTTTCAAGTCTCACGCAAAGCGCGCTCAAGGGTATCCGGCAGATGCCGCCGCATGGCGCCAATATGGCGCTCACGGATACCGAGATCAAGCGCGCAGTTGCCTATATGGTCAATCAATCGGGCGGTCACTGGATTGAGCCGACCAGCAAGACGGCGTCTCCGGTCGAACGCACCGGCGAGCAGATCGTGCGGGCGCAATGCTCCAAATGTCACCAGAAGGGCCTCAATGGCGCGCCCAAAATCGGCGATCGTGACGCGTGGACGCCGCGGCTCAAGGACGGGCTTGACCCACTGGTCCGCTCGGCGATCAACGGGCACGGAAGTATGCCCGCGCGCGGCGGCCTCGCTAATCTTACCGACGCGGAATTGAGAAGCGCGATTATCTATATGTTCAATAAAGGTACCGCACCCGCGAAATGATTTCAAACGGCACCGGGTGTAACCGCGAATATTGATGTGTGCGGTTGCAAGAACGGGTAACAATAAGGATTCGAGATAGTGAACCCGCCGGTTTCAAAATTGCAGGACAGAAAGGAAGCATGATGCCGGATACGCCAAAAGGGCCATCAGCCGACAATTTGAAGAGCTCTCCTCGCCGCGGTCTCGTTGGCCGCCTGTGGGGCGCACTGCGCAGCCCAAGCGCGCGCTATTCCCTGCTGACCCTCGCTGGCGGCGGTTTTGTCGCCGGCATTATTTTCTGGGGAGGCTTCAACACGGCCATGGAAGCCACCAATACTTTGGATTTCTGCGTCTCGTGCCATGAAATGCGCGATACGGTTTATCAGGAATACAAAACCACGATTCATTATGCGAACCGGAGTGGCGTGCGGGCGATTTGCTCCGATTGTCACGTGCCCAAGGACTGGGTGCATAAAGTGATTCGCAAGGTACAGGCCAGCGGTGAGGTGTACGGCAAAATCATGGGGACCATCGATACGCCGGAGAAATTCGAGGCCAGGCGGCCTGAACTAGCAAAGCATGAATGGGCGAGGATGGAGAAGGCTGATTCGCGCGAGTGCCGCAACTGCCACAGTTTTGAGGGCATGAGCCCGGAAAAGCAGAAGCCCGTCGCGGCGCAGATACACGTGTACGCGAAGACCGAAAAAAAGACCTGCATCGAATGCCATAAGGGAATAGCGCACCATCTGCCCAAAGGGGGATGAACCAGCGGGCGCCGCCGCAATCAACTAATTGCAGCTCTGTTGCGCGCCCGCGTGTCCGGCCGGGCGAACTCGTAAAGATCTGAAGCCATGCCAAACTAGGTTCTTACTGCGCGCTTTTGCAGTTTACGTTGGAGCGTTCTGCGGTGCATCGACAGCGCCCTCGCGGCGGCTGAGACGTTTCCGCCATGTTGCATCAACGTCCAGTTGATGTATTCCCATTCCAGCCGCTTGACCGATAACGACTTACCGTTCACCGGCACGCTGTCATCGCCGCTGCGCCGCTCGAATGCGTTCACGATTTGGTCGGCGTCAGCGGGCTTGGCTAGATAATGCGTTGCACCGAGCTTGATCGCTTCAACCGCGGTGGCGATGCTGGGGTGTCCGGTCAGTACCACGATATTCGTATTTGGAATCGTCGCCTTCAACCTGGAGATCACGACGAGTCCGGATATGTCGGGAAGCTTGAGATCGGTCAAAACATATTCGGGCGGGTTGTCGTCGATAATGTCAAAAGCCTCGCCCGCGCTATGGCAGGCAATCACGCTGAACCCGCGTTTTTCGAATGCGGCCGACATCTCGGAGCAAAACCATTCACTTTCATCGACCAACAGCAGGTTAGGGCGTTCATTGGGCCCATGGCGGCGGATGTTCATCGCCGTTCCCGTAACAGCTGCATGCATCGGCAGCCACGCATCGACGCAGGGAAACCTGTGCCGAACCTACAGCCGCGACAATTTGCCACATTCACTCTCCAGTTCATGCTCGTTATCATGATCTGAGTCGGCAAATGTCACTTGATTTAGGTCAAGAAATTGCTCAGTTCGAAACAACAATAGTTTGATCTGGATCAACGAAGAAACACTATCCCCTAGTAGGGTAGTGCAAACGAACGCACGAAGGATCCGCGATGAAGCGAATGGGCGCGTCAAACCTGCTTTGCGCCGCTTGGGCATTAGCCTTCGCTCT
>DASYSI010000492.1:0-2675 GCA_036003485.1 Burkholderiales bacterium
GCGCGTCGTTGAAATCGATTACACGCCGTTTCGCGAAACGGCGGCGCTGCTGTATCAGGGCCCGTGGATCGCCGAGCGGCTCGCAGCCATCAGAGAATTTTTCGCGCGGCATCAGGACGAGATGCACCCGGTGACGCGCGCAATCATCGCCGGCGCGGAAAATTATTCAGCAGTCGATGCCTTCGAAGCCGTTTATCGTTTGGAAAAGCTGAAACAAAGCGCTGCAGCTGAATTCGCCGGGATCGACGTCATGGCGGTACCGACCGCGCCGACTATCTACACGATCGAACAAATCGAAGCCGATCCGGTTACGCTTAATTCGAACCTCGGCATCTATACGAATTTCGTCAACCTGCTCGACCTCGCTGCGGTCGCGGTGCCCGCGGGCATGCGTGAGGATAATCTACCCTCCGGCATCACGCTGATTGCGCCGGCATTCAGCGAACCGCTCTTGTGCGAGATCGGCGCGCGGCTGCACGATTTGAGCGGCGTGAAGCTCGGCGCCACCGATTTTGCATTTTCTCCGGGAGCCCACGATTTTCACGATGACGCGGGCGATGCTCATATCAGCATCGTGGTGGTAGGCGCGCATCTTTCGGGAATGCCGCTCAACCATCAGCTCAGCGATCGCGGCGCGCGCCTGCTCGGCCGGGCACGCACCGCGCCGTACTATCGGCTGTATTTGCTCCCCGCTGCGAAACCGCCCAAGCCCGGACTCGTGCGCAGCGCCGATCGATCCGGATACGCAATCGAAGTCGAGCTCTGGAGCATGCCCGTTAAGGGCATGGGTTTGCTGATGGCCGAAATACCGTCGCCGCTTGCGATCGGCATAGTCGAGCTCGACGACGGGCGCAACGTGCACGGCTTCCTGTGTGAAAGCCATGCCGTCGCGGGTGCGCGCGAGATATCGGAATTCGGCGGATGGCGCGGATTTCTTACGACGCAGGCTGAATGAAACTGAGCATGACCTATTTGTTAAAAGGTCAGTCAGCCTGGGCGCATGGTAGATTACCGGATCTCATCGCACAATCACTGCATATCCCGCGCGCTTTGCTCCGCTGCAAAAACACGAGCCAGCTTCTACCGGAGATCAACATGGCTGTCAGCTTTAACCAGAGCACCGTTCCCGCGGAATCGATGGGCAACAACGTCAAGCGCCAGCGCCTGCTCACCGACGCGCGCGTCAAGGGCACCCATATCCTGCTCGACCGTCTGACGCTGGGCACTGATGCGACGACCGCTCTCGACGTCCCTGCCGGCAACCTTGCATGGATGCAGATACTCGATGGAGAAACCGTTCTTAAGCATGCGGGGCACGCGCAACGCCTGACCGACGCCCATATCGTCTTCACACCGCCCGGTTTCAAATGCACGCTAAGTACCCTGGCGGGTGCTAACTTGCTCTATGCCGAAATCCCTGACGCCGCGCGTTTCGACGCCAAATTAAAGACTCATCCGCCGCAGATGCGCGTCGTCGACTGGATGCGCGAGCCGGTGCTCGACTCGGAGCACGATGCGCGCAAACGCATCTACATGGTGACGCCCAGGCTATTCGGCACCCGCGCGCTCAAGGGCGAGACGATCATTTATCCGTCAGGCACGAAGGCATCGAACCACCATCACGAAGGCGCCGAGCACTTCATGTATCTGCTCAAAGGTCGGGCCACCGCTTACGCTAACGAGCAGCCTTTCCCGGTGCGCAAGGGCGACGTCGTATATTTCCATGACCGCGAACGACATTATTTCGAGAGCGAAGGCGATGAGGACATGGTATTCGTTGAATTCTTCGTTCCCGGCGATTACAAAACCGTATGGGTTCCGGGGGCGGAGGTCTGCACGTGGGCACCTTCCGGGCGCGATATTCGGGGCCAGAAACCAGTGCGCGAAATCCAGAAGCACGTGAACGCGACGCCGGACGTATAGAGCGCCGCATCTTACAACTGCCAACTTTGCGTGAACATTTCTTTCGGAAGGCCGCGTGACACGCAGCATCAAAACTGACGCCCGGTCGATGGGCATGGATTAAGAAGCGTACCTACGTTGAGGAGTGCCTAAGATGCGGCGTGCAGCCGCGCGACGACACTGACCCCAATGGCACTGTCTCGATGACTCGGAAAATGCCATGACCATTCCCGCCAACCTGATTTTCATCCAGTCCGACAACCATAACCGGCAGGTCACGGGCTGTTATGGCCATGCCATCGTCAAAACACCGACGCTCGACAAGCTCGCGGCGCGCGGCGTGCGCTTTGCCAATAGCTACAGCACCAGCGCATTGTGCTGTCCGGCGCGCGCGGCAATGGCGACCGGCCGCTATGCGCATGAAACCGGTTACTGGGACAACGCCATCGCCTATGATGCGCGCGTTCCGAGCTGGATGCTGCGCCTGCGCGAGCAAGGCCACGCGGTAGTCGGCATCGGCAAGCTGCATTACCGCGGCAGCGATGACGCCAATGGCTTTAGCGAGGAGATCATACCGATGCACTTGCACGAAGGTCAGGGTGCGATCAAGAATCTCCTGCGCGGCTACGACGCGGAACCGCCGCTGACCGACGATAGCAAATGGAAGCTCTACACGCTGCGTTCCGGCGCCGGCGAAACGCACTACCAGGAGTATGACCGCCAGATCACGGCCAAAGCGATCGCATGGTTGCGCGCGAACGACACGCCGCACG
>DASYSI010000493.1:0-5549 GCA_036003485.1 Burkholderiales bacterium
CTGATTCCAACCGACTCCTCACAACAAATTGCACATGCCCGCTACCACGAAGCCGCGTACCGACGGCGTTCTCAGCCAGATCGCGCATTACGTAACACAACACGAGATCACGCGCGGGGCCGCCTATGAGATGGCGCGCTATTGCCTGCTCGACTCGCTCGCGTGCGCGCTGGACGCGCAGGCGCATGAGGATTGCACGCGCCTGCTGGGACCGGTCGTGCCCGGCGCGACACTTGCGAGCGGTGTGCGCGTGCCCGGCACGCGCTTCCGGCTCGAGCCGATCAAAGCCGCGTTTGACATCAGCACCTCGATACGCTGGCTCGAGTACAGCGATACATGGTTCGGAACGGACGGCGGACACCCGTCCGACTGTCTGGGCGCCGTGCTTGCCGTCGCCGATTACGTCAGCCGCAACGGCGACCGCGCCGGACTTTCGGTGGGGGACGTGCTGACCGCGCTCATCAAAGTGTATGAGATACACGGGGTGCTGCTGCTCAAGAACAACTTCATCGACCTCGGACTCGACGGCATCGTCGTTGTCGATGTCGCTTCGGCTGCAGTCGCGGCGCATATGCTCGGGGGTCGCGTCGAGCAGATCATCAACGCGGTTTCGAATGCGTTTCTCGACGGCGCAAACCCGCGCCTGTACCGCATCGGGCACAACGCCGGATCGCGCAAAGCGTGGGCCGCAGGTGACGCAGCGAGCCGCGGCGTCATGCACGCGCTTTTTGCGCTGCGCGGAGACGAAGGCTATCCCGCGGCACTTACCACGCCGAAGTGGGGAGTGAGCGACGCGATCCTGCACGGCAATCCTGTCGTGCTCGCGCGCCGGCTCGGCTCGCACATCGTCGAGAACGTGCTTTTCAAAGTGCCGTACCCCGCCCAGTTTCACACGCAGAGCGCAGCCGAATGCGCGCTCAGGCTCCATCCACTCGTGAAGGACCGCGTCGATCAAGTGAAGCGCATTCATATGCGCACTCACGCGAAGACCATGCAGAGCACATACAAGACCGGTCTTCTGCACAATGCCGCGAGCCGCGATCATTGCGTGCAGTACGTCGCCGCTTTCGTGCTGCTCAACGGCAACCTCACCACAGCGGATTACGAGGACAAAGCCGCAGCCGATCCGCGCATCGACGCGCTGCGCGGGAAGATGGTCGTGTCTGAAGACAAACAGTTTACGAGCGATTTTTTCGATGCGCGCAAGCGCAGCAACGCGAATGCGATGCGCATCGAGTTCAGCGACGGCAGCTCTACGCGTGAAGTGCTGATCGAATATCCGGTCGGCCATCCGCGGCGCCGGCGTGAAGCGCTGCCGCTCGTGGAAGAGAAGTTTCAGCGCAGCGTCGAGCGCGCGTTCGCGCCCAGGCGCGGGCGCGCCATTTTCGATGCGTGCGGAAATCTCGCGCATCTGAAGCGCCTTCCATTCCGTGACTTCATGGATCTCCTGGCGGCGTGAGATGAGGGACTGACATGAACTGCATCGATAGAACAAGAGTGAGACAATCATGCGGTGAAAGCCAGCCGCGTGGAGCTGCGCGAAGTTTGGTCAGCGTGCTCTTGCTGCTCTCCGCACTTGCGTCCAGTTCCTTTGTGTACGCGCAGGCTTATCCTACCAAACCGATACGCTTCATCGTTCCGTTTCCTCCGGGTGGGCGCACCGGCTCTCGGCGAAGGTGTTGTATTTGGGGCGGAGACGGGGTGCGGCCGTCCGGATTATGGCACGGCATTTTGCGCCGGATCGCCTGTGCGATGATCGCGCTGACTTCGTTCGCCGCGTTGCCGGTAACTGCGCAACCGTACCCATCGAAGCCGATTCGTTTCATCGTTCCGTTTCCCCCGGGCGGCGGCAATGATCTGCTTGCGCGCGAGCTTGCGCAATATCTTGCAGAACCGCTCGGGCAACCCGTGATTGTGGATAACCGGCCCGGCGCGAGCACCATCATCGGCACTGAGCTCGCGGCCAAAGCAGCACCAGACGGCCACACGATATTCATGGGCAACAACAGCACGCTCGCGATCAACCCGAATCTCTATCGGAAGCTGCCTTATGACGCAGTGAAGGACTTCGCGCCGGTGTCGCTGCTCGCTTCTGCTCCGTTTGTGCTGCTCGTCCACCCGTCGTTACCGGTACGCTCGGTGAAAGAGTTGATCGCGCTTGCGCGCGCGCGGCCGAACCAGCTCAATTTCGGTTCGGCGGGCACGGGAATCACCACGCATCTGGCCGGCGAGATGTTCAACATCATGGCGCGCGTCAACATGGTTCACATTCCATACAAAGGGGCGGGGCCTGCTATGACCGATTTGATTGCGGGTCACATTCAGCTCGCATTCAATAACGTACTGTCGGCACTGCCGCACGTGCGTTCAGGCAGACTGCGCGCGCTCGGGGTTACCAGCGCTGAGCGCAGCCGCGTATTGCCGGACTTGCCCACCATAGCCGAATCGGGATTGCCGGGTTACGAGGCGAGCGTATGGTATGCGGTGCTCGCGCCGGCGCGTACGCCGCCGCAGATCGTGTCGCGTCTGAATACAGAATTCTTGAAAGTGCTGCAGCAGCCGAAAGTGCAGGAGCGCCTGTCGAGCGACGGCGCCGCTATTGTCGGCAGCACGCCGGAAGTGCTCGGCAGAACCATCGAGTCGGATATCGTGCGCTGGGGACGCATCATCAAGCAGATTGGGCTTGTGCTCGACACCCCGCACTGAGAATCCACGACAGCCGGTCAGGAGCAAGCGATGTTTTTCAGGAGCGATGAGTTAGGTATGCACGCGGCGAGCCGGATTCCTCGCTGACGGTCACCGCGCGCGGCCTTACATCACACAATCGATCGCTTTCGGGTAAAATTTCTGTTCCCTCGGCGCGCCACGCGTGCCGTCCAGCCCGCCAAATCATCAATTGAGGAGAAGCAATATGTATGACGTAATTGTTGTGGGTGGGGGTAATGCAGCGTGCGCCGCGGCGGTATCGGCGCGCGAGAGCGGCGCGAAGCGCGTGGTGCTGCTGGAGAAGGCCCCTAAGGAGCAGCGCGGCGGCAACACGCATTTCAGCGGTGCGATCTTCCGCTTCGTGTTCGACAAGGTCGAAGAGCTCGATCGCTTCGTGCCCAGCGCGGAGCAGGAGTATCCCGGATTTCACGCGGGTGTGCCTAAGTATCCGCGCGAGGCATTCCGTGAGGACCTGATGCGGGTAACTGAAGGCAAGAGCGATCCGGAGCTTGCCGATCTGCTGATCGATGCCTCGTATGAGACGACGTGCTGGATGCAGGACGTGGGCAAGCACGAATTCGAGCTCGCGCGCTCGGTGATGGGAATCAAGGTCGGCAACCAGTACAAGTGGCCGCGCGGCGCGATCGTGCGCACGGTGCACGAAGGGGTCGGCCTGTCGGCGACGTGGTTCAAGACCGTGGAGGCGATGGGCATCGAGACGCGCTACGAAGCACACGTGCTCGAGCTCACGCAGGCCGAGAGTGGGCGCGTGGACGGAGTCGTACTACGAGGAAAAGACGGCGTGGAAAGGCTCAACGCCAGAGCCGTCGTGCTGGCGTGCGGCGGATTCGAGACCAATCCCGCGTGGCGCACGCATTATCTTGGGCAGGAATGGGGCCACGCGAAAGTGCGCGGATCGAACTTCAACTACGGCGACGGGCTCAAGATGGCGCTCGACATGGGCGCGATGCCATGGGGTCACTGGGGCGGCTGCCATGCGACGCCGATCGTTGCCGACGCGCCCGATTACGGCAGGCGCGACATGACGGACAAGACGAACCGCTTGTCGTATCTCTACGGCGTCATGCTCAACGTCGAAGGCCGGCGCTGGATCGACGAAGGGGCGGACATGAACGCGTTCACGTATGCGAAGTACGGGGGCTTGATTCTGAAACAGCCGAAAGGCCTCGTGTATCAGATCTTCGACAGCAAGGTGCTCGATCTGCTCGAGCCGCGCTACAAGACGAGCGAGCCATTCAAGTCCGACACGCTCGAAGGGCTGGTGAAACAGCTCAAGCTCGACTCGCAGCGGGCGCTGAAGACGCTCGAAGAATATAACGCCGCTTGCGCGCGGGGCGGTCCATTCAACCCGGCAGTCCTCGACCACCTGCACACCGAAGGCATCGAGCCGCCCAAAACCAACTGGGCGCAGAAGCTCGATACGCCGCCGTACTACTCGTGGGTGACCACAGGCGGCATCACTTTCACGTTCGGGGGTCTCAAAATCAACCGCGAGGCGCAGGTCATATCGACCGGCTGGAAACCCATCGAAGGGTTGTATGCCGCCGGCGAAATGGTGGGGGGCCTCTTTCATTACAACTACGCGCTCGGCACCGGGCTCATGTCGGGGGCGGTGTTTGGACGCATCGCCGGGAGTAGCGCCGCGCGTTCGTAGAGAGGGAGTTGATGAGACGAGGGAGTGCGGTCCTTGCGGCAGCGTTCTTGCTCTGCTGCGCGACCGCGGCGGCTCAACCGTATCCGACCAAGCCCATTCGTTGGATCATTCCGTTCGCGCCCGGAGGCGGCAACGACCTTATCGCCCGCATCATCGGACAGCGCCTCACCGGCATTTGGGGGCAAGCGGTTATCGTCGACAACCGACCGGGAGCCGGCGGCAACATTGCCGCTGAAATCACAGCCCGGTCGGCGCCCGATGGTTATACGGCTTTTCAGTTCAACGTGGCAAACACAATCGCAGCGAGCCTCTACAAGAATCTGCGCTACGACCCGATCAAAGACTTTGCGCCGGTGACGCAGATCGCAGCGAGCCCGTTCATCCTCGTCGTTCATCCCGGTGTTCCTGTGAAAACAGTTGCGGAACTTATCGCCGCAGCCAAGCAGGCGCCGGGGCAGTTGACTTATGGATCGTCGGGCACGGGTGGATCGACGCATCTCGCGATGGAGTTGTTCAAGGTGATGACCGGCACCGATTTTGTCCACGTGCCGTACGGGGGCGCTGGTCCGGCTTTGATCGATGTGATGGGAGGGCGCATCCAGCTTCTGATGGCGCCGCCTGCCGTGGCGCTCCCCCAGGTCGTCGCCGGAAAAGTGCGCGGGCTTGCCGTGACTGGCAGCAAGCGTGTCGCGCTGATTCCTGACCTGCCTACGATCGCCGAAGCCGGCGTGCCGGGCTACGAAAGCAGCGCCTGGTACGGCCTGGTTCTTCCGTCGCGGACACCCGGTGCGATCGTGATGACCTTCAACAGCGCCGTCGTGCGCGTGCTGCGCGAGCCCGAGGTCGAACAGAAGATGGTGGCGAACGGCTTGCAGATCGTCGCAAGCTCACCCTCGCAGTTCGCTGCGTTCATACGCGAGGAATTAGCGAAGTGGGCGCGCGTGGTGAAGATATCGAAGGCGGTCGTGAACTGAGCTCACGTTGAAAAGCGCACGAGAAATGGGCGTGAGTGCGTCGAGATTGACGTCGAGACGCACAGCGGAAGGCATTACAAGACCGTGCGTTCATAACGAATACAAAAACGCGCGTAACTCGAGAACCTCTTTCGGGGTCAAGCCATTCAACCCCTCTATGACACCCAATTTTTTGATCGCTGGC
Organism: Burkholderiales bacterium; assembly: GCA_036003485.1. Taxonomy (GTDB): domain Bacteria; phylum Pseudomonadota; class Gammaproteobacteria; order Burkholderiales; family SG8-41; genus PALSA-1004. The sequence goes on from DASYSI010000493.1 coordinate 5,540, forward strand.
CCATCATGCA
>DASYSI010000494.1:0-6601 GCA_036003485.1 Burkholderiales bacterium
TATCTGCATCGCATCGGAAAACGCCAAGCTCGGTCTCAGCGAGGCGAAGATCGGCAGCATTCCGGGTTCAGGCGGCATTCAGCGTTTGCCGCGCACGATCAGCAAGACCAACGCGATGCTCATGCTTCTTACTGGCGATACGGTCGATGCAGCTGAAGCTTTGCGCATGGGCATTGTCAGCAAAGTCGTGCCGCTCAAAGACCTGCTGCCGACCGCGCAGGAGATTGCGCAGCGCATCGCGGGCAATGCGCCGCTTGCGGTCAAGGCGTTGAAACGGCTGGTCAACCAGGGGCTCGATATGCCGCTTGCGCATGCGCTCGAAATGGACAAGTACATGTTCGGACTGCTGCGCGATACCGAAGATCGGATCGAGGGCCGCAAAGCGTTTCAGGAAAAACGCAAGCCGCGATATAAAGGCCGCTAGCCGCGCTCGGCGAGCTCAAAGAGCGCTACGAAACAGTCAGTCATTTTGAACAATTCAGAGGCAAGCATGCCGATTGAAACTGCAACTCGCTGGTCGCGCGCCACAGCCGCAGCCTGCTGTATTCTGTGCGCCACGGCTGCGAATGCGCAAACGTATCCGGAGAAACCGATACGGCTCATCGTCGCTTACGCGCCGGGTGGAAATGCCGATACGCTCGCCCGCATCATCAGCCAGCGCCTGGGCCAGATGCTCGAGCAGCAGATCATCGTGGAGAATCGCCCCGGCGCGAATGGCGCAATCGGCACTGAAGTCGCAGCGAAGGCAGCGCCGGACGGATATACGCTGCTGTTCATCGCGAGCGGCCACGCCATCAATCCCGGCATTTATGCGAAGCTCGCGTTCGATCCGGTCAAGGACTTTGCGCCGATCGGCCTCGTCGGCTCCACGCCGCTGATCCTCACGATTACGAGCGCACTGCCGGCAAGATCGGTGAAAGAGCTGATTGCGATCGCGCGTGCGCGTCCCGGAGAGCTGAGCTACGCCTCCGCCGGCAACGGTTCGCCGGGCCATCTTGCGGGCGCGCTCTTCAACAGCATGGGACGCGTGAACATCGTGCACGTGCCGTACAAGGCGACGCAGCAGGCGTTCATTGATCTGACGACCGGGCAGGTGCAGGTGATGTATCCGAGCATGACCGCCGTGTTGCCCCACATCAAGGCGGGCAGGCTGCGCGGTCTCGCGATCACTGCACGCGAGCATTCGGCGCTCGCGCCCGAGCTGCCGACGATGCAGCAGGCGGGGATGCCGGGATATGAAGCGACGATCTGGAACGGTATGCTCGCGCCGGCGCGTACGCCTGCCTCCATCGTCTCGAAACTGAACACGAGCATCGTGCAGATCATGCAGACGCAAGAGGTCAGGGACCGCATTGCCGCGCTCGGAGCCGATCCCGCGACGAGCACGCCGGCTGCGTTCGGTAAATTCATTGCGGACGAAATCGCGAAATGGGGCAAGGTCATCAAAGAGGCCGGCGTGCATATCGACTGATTTCGCGTGCAAAAAATCGCAACCGAAGCTCATAGGCTATTCATCGGAGACATTTATGACACAGACCACAGGTGTATTCGTTCCAACGGCGCCCAGCGAGCAAAAGAGTGAGCAGATGCGGCGCACAGTAGACAAGCTGCAGGGCTGCGTCGTGGGCTTCATCGACAACGCAAAGCCGAACTTCAATTATCTTGTCGATGATGTCGCCGAACTGCTGACGAGCAAATTCGGCGTCGGCAAAGTGCTCAAGCGCAGCAAGCGCGCAGCTTCGATTCCGGCGCCGGAGCCCATGGTGAAGGAGCTCGCTGGGTTGTGCGACCTGGTGATCACCGGTTCCGGCGACTGAGGCGCGTGCACGTCGTGGAGTGTCCACGACAGCGTAGAGATCGCGAAGCGCGGCGTAGCAGCCGTCGAGGTCTGCTCAAAGCCTTTTGTCGCGCTCGGCCGCGCGCAGGCGGCTGCGCTGGGCTACTCGAGTCTTCCGATTGCAGTGGTTCCTCATCCTTTCGGCACGGCCAGCCGCGACCAGGTGCGGCAGATGGCGAAGCAGTGCGCCGATGACATTGCGGCGCTCGCGTGTGAGGCGGGAATCGTTGCGACCGAAAAGGCCGCAGCAGCGCGCGCAATGACAGCGACGGCCGTGCGCGCGTCATTGATCGAGATCGCCCACGCACCGGACTTCATCACCAACATCAACAAACTCTATCGGGAACGGCGCTGGAGCGACGGTCTGCCGGTGATCCCGCCGACGCTCGAGCGCGTCGAGCAGATGCTCACTCATACGCAACGGGCGCCGCAGGAAATCGTGGCGCGGCTTGCGCCTGCGTTTGGAGCGGCGACGGTCGAATGCATTGCGATCAATGCCGTGCTCGCGGGCTGCGATCCGGAGTACCTGCCGGTACTCATCGCTGTGGTCGAGGCGGTCGCTCGCCCCGAGTTCAACCTTCAGAGCATACAGTCGACCACCAATCCCGCCGCAGTCTGGATCATCGTCAACGGCCCTATCGCCAGGCGACTCGGAGTGAACGGCAATTACAACTGCCTGGGCGAAGGGGCATGGGCGAACGCGACGATCGGCCGCGCGCTGCGGTTGATTTTGCGCAATGCAGGCGGCGCGCTGCCCGGGGAGATGGATCGGGCTACGCAAGGCCAACCCGGCAAGTACACGTTCTGCTGCGCTGAGAATGAGGAAGGGAACCCGTGGGAGCCGCTGCATGTGGAGCGCGGCTACGCGCGGGATCGCAGCACCGTGACCGTCGTCGGCGCCGAGGGAACGATGAACATGACGACGCTCGCGAAGAGTGCCGACGATCTCCTGCGCGTAATCGCAGGAACCCTAAGCCATCCGCCGAGCAACGAATACGTGCACGGCGGCGAGCCCTGGCTCGTACTGTCGCCGGAACATGCGGGGATCCTGCATGACGCGGGGCTCACCAAGACCGAAGTCAAGCGCCGGCTGTGGGAACAGTCGAAGATGAAAGCGGGCTCGATGGCGGCCGAAGATCTGGGGCGCACCCAGGCGTCGCGCACCGCCGAGCTCGGCACCATCGGGCCGGATACGTGGTTGACGATCGCGCACCGCCCCGACGAAATCAGCATCATCGTGGCCGGCGGACCCGGCACCCACTCCGTCTACATCCCATGCTTCGGCAACACCCGATCCGCTACGCGCGAAGTAGTGTGCGAAGCGACACCACAAGGAATGGCCCTATGAGCGCTAGCTCCGACCTCGATGAGATTGCACGATACGTCGCCACGCTGGACGTGCGCGCTCTGCCGGATCCGATCGTGAAAAGCGCGCGCGCCTGTGTTCTCTACGGGCTCGCAGTTGGAATTGGTACCGTGCGCGCGAAATCCGCGCAGGCAGCGGTTACTGCGACTGAAATTGACGGCGCAACAGGCGGACGTGCAACGCGCCTGATCGACGGCACTCACGCAGCGCGCGCGAGCGCGGCCTTTGCCAATGCGGTGCTGCTGTCGGGCCGCGTGCAAGGTGATTCGCATCCCTGCGGTCACCTGGGAGGCGTCGTCATTCCGGCTGCGCTTGCGGCTGCCGAGCACGCCGGCGCGTCCGGCGCTCAGTTTTTATCGGCGCTGATTGCCGGATACGAAATTTCGCTACGGATAGGGCGCGATCACGCGGCGGATTTGAGCGCGCGCGGGTTCCGCACGACACCGTGCTACGGCGTGTTCGGGTCAGCGGTGGCGGCGGGGAAGCTGATGGGTTTCGATGGCGAAAAAATAGCGAACGCGATAAGGCTCGCTGCGAACTTTGCGGGCGGATTGCGTGAGTATGTCGATGCCGGAACAGAGGAGTCTCCCTTTCAGGCAGGCTTCGCTGCACGCAATGGACTCAACGTCGCCGCACTCGTAAGCTGCGGCATTACCGCTGCGCCGAGTGCCCTCCACGGGAGCAACGGTTTCTACCGGGCATTCGGCAAGCCGGGAGTCGATTATGGCAAACGCCTTAACGAAGATCTCGGCCGCCACTACGAATTCACCACGGTGACTTACAAGCAGTATCCCGTGTGCCAATGGTTGCGCGGCATCATTCGCGGCATGTCCATACTGAGCAAGCAGGCGCGCGGTGCACGCCCGCGAGTGATCGAGCTCACGATGAATCCGTTTGAAGCCGATTTCGTCGGCGTGCGCTACGCCGGACCTTACACAAGCCCGACGCAAACGGTCATGAGCGCGCCATTCTGCGCGGCGCTCGGGTGGATAGAGGGCACGGCAAGCTATGCCGGGCTGCGCAATTTCAGCAACCGCGCGGTGCTCGATCTCATTCCGGCGACGCGCGTGATCTCGGATCCGGCGCGCCGCCGCTATGAGCCGCACCTGCGTGTCGTTACCGATGACGGCGGGGTATTCGAGTGGCAGGATAGCGCCGGCCAGGACAGCTACCGCATCAGCTGGGATGCGGCCGTGACGATGACGCGCCAACTCGCCGACGAGATGGAAGTTCCACCCGCGCTTGCCGATTCGTTGATCGAGCGCGTGCAGGATATCGAAAACGCTGCGAGCCTGGCGCCTGTCGTGGATGCGGTGTGCGCGGCTGCATTGAAAGCGGGCGCTGATGACGACGGGGGCTCCGCCGCGCAACGCAATCAGCGCGAGGTGGCGGTTTGAAACGAAAGCGGCTGCTGCACATGCTGGTTGTGGGTTGTGCGCAGCTTGCGACGGGAACTGGCGCATGGGCAGCTCAAGCGCCTGACTATCCGAACCGCCCGATCCGGCTGATCGTGCCTCACCCGGCAGGAGGCGGGAACGATATTCTCGCCCGCTTGCTCGGGCAAAAGCTCTTCGCGAACTGGGGCTATCCGGTGATCGTCGACAATCGCGCAGGCGGAAACACCATCATCGCAACCGACATCACCGCGAAAGCTGCGCCTGACGGTTACACCCTGATACTGACCTCGTCGACGCACTCCGTCATACCCGGCCTGTACGCCAAGCTGCCGTACGATCCGCTTCGCGACTTTGATGCCGTTGCGCTCATCGCCACTGCGTCGCCAATTCTGGTGGTGCATCCATCCGTCCCAGTCACGAGTGTAAAGGAACTGATCGCGTGGGCGAAGTCACGGCCGGGTGAGATCAATTACGGCTCATCCGGCTTCAGCGGTTCAGGACATCTCGCGATGGAGCTTTTCAAGAATAAGACAGGTTTGAAGTTGAACCACGTGCCTTATAGAGGCATGGCACCCGCTCTGGGCGATCTGATCGCCGGCAATGTCGTGTTGATGTTCGGTAACCTTGTGCCGGCGTTGCCGCACGTTAAAAGCGGCCGCTTGCGTGCTCTGGCGACGGCCGGCTCGAAGCGCTCGGCTGTCATACCGGAATTGCCGACCGTCGCGGAGTCGGGCCTTCCCGGCTTCGAGATTTCGCCGTATTTCGGGATACTCGGGCCGGCGCGGATGCCGAGGCCGGTGATTACAAAGCTCAACGAAGAAATTGCGCGTGTTTTTCAGCTCCCTGAAAGCAAAGAGCGCCTCACTGCGCTCGGCTTCGACTCCGCATACGCCACGCCTCAGCAGTTCATGTCGATGATCAAAGCCGATATTGCAAAATGGGCGGAGTTGATCAGGCAGAACAAGATCGCGCTCGAATGACGCGCGATCGGCACGATGTCCCGCGCCGCATGGGCCGGCTTTGCTTCGTGCCCATCCTCGCGGCTCTACACATTTCAGCGGCCAATGCGGCGGCAGTCGCCGCTGCAGGACAGGCACAGGCGTATCCGGCGAAGCCCGTGCGGCTCGTCACCCCGTCCGCACCGGGCAGTACGGCCGACGTTCTCGCGCGCATCGTCGCGCAGAAGCTCAGCGCGAGCTGGGGCCAGCAGGTCGTTGTCGATGCTCGCGCGGGCGCAGCGGGGATCGTCGCGAGCGGCATCGTCGCGAAAGCGCCCGCCGACGGATACACGCTGATCATGGTCGCCGGAAATCACGCCATCAATCCAAGCCTCTACAGCAAGCTGCCGTACGACACCGCGAAGGATTTTGCGGGTGTGACACAGATCGGTGCAGCGCCGTTGCTCGTAGTCGCGCATCCGGCGCTTGCTGCCGCCTCCATGCGCGAGTTGATCGCGCTTGCGAAAGCGCAACCCGGGAAGCTCAACTACGCGTCTGCCGGCAAAGGCACGCCGAGTCACCTCGTGATGGAACTGCTCAACAGCATGGCCGGCGTGCAGCTGACGCAAATCGCGTACAGCGGCGGCGGACCCGTACTGAACGCCGTCGTGAGCGGTGAGGTGCAGTTGCTTGCGAGCGGCGTTCTGATCCTGATGCCGCTCGTCAAAGCGGGGAAGTTGAAGGCGCTCGCCGTTACAGGCCCGCGGCGCTCGCGCGTTGCGCCCGATGTGCCGACGGTCGCGGAATCCGGTGTTCCAGGATTTTCCGTCACCGGCTGGTGGGGTATCCTCGCGCCCGCGGCCACGCCCGGGCCGATCCTTGCGCAGGTGCAGCGCGACGTCGCGCGCGCCCTTTCGACCCACGACGTTCAGGAGCGCCTTGCCGCCGATGGTATCGAGCCCGTCGCGAGCACTCCGCAGCAGTTCGATGCTTACATTCGTCAGGAGACGGCGCGCTGGGCGCAGGTCGTGAAAACCGCCGGCATTCGTTCCGACTGATTCCA
>DASYSI010000495.1:0-1742 GCA_036003485.1 Burkholderiales bacterium
CCGTGCGGAATGTCCCAGCCGAACACGTAATCGCCGGGATGCAGATCCTTGCCGGCCACGCACATGCGGCCCTTGGTCACCAGAATCGAATGCCAGCTCTTGTGGGTGTGCTTGGGCTCGACGTATCCGGCCGGGAAACGCTGCTTCATGTCGATGCGCTTCATCACCGGATCGTAGTTCAGAACCTTGACCTGAACGCCGGGCGGCAGTTTGAGGATTCCGCGCACGTCATCGCTTTCCCAGGGAATCTCATGGTCGTAAATCGCCCTGAACGTACGGTCGTAGCGCGGTGCGGCCGCACGCTTGACCGCTTTACGCTTCGTCGCCGCGCTCTTTTTCGCCTGTTTCGTTGCCACGCGTTTCTTCGCCTTCATTTCGCTCTATCTCCCAATCGGATCAAATACCAGAATATCCTATCGCCAACCGAACATCTACTAGCTAGCAGGCTAGACCATAACCTTGTTGCCGGTCCGCGCCGATTCGATGATCGCCTCGAGCGCCGCGATATTCGCAATCATCTGGTCCTGCGGCACGGCGTACGGCGCACGGCCTTCGGCCGCGTCGGCAAACGCCTCGAGGTTTGCGAGCACGCCTGAGGACGGCGGATACTCGACGCGGGTGCGCTTGTCACCGCTGACCACTTTCGTGACTGTCCATCCCTGCGGCTCGCCCGGATGCGACTTGTCGCGCACTTCGATCCAGCCTTTGCTGCAGTAGACCGCGAAGCGGCCGTCAAATGGCGTCGCGAGAATTGCAGTGAGCAGCGCGTGTCCGCCGTGTTTGAACGAGACCAGCGCCGCCAGCGTATCGCCATTGGAGAGTCCGCTGCCGAGCTGCTTGACGCTGCATAAAACGCTTTCTGCCGCACCGAACACACCTACCGCGAGATCGAGAATGTGTATCCCCGTCGCCGTCATTGGACCGGCCGGCGCTTCTTGGTCTGTCAGCCGCCAGTTGTCCGCCGATAGCGTCAGGAATTTGTCCTGGCTGAAATTCGCTTCGACCTGCAGCGGCGTGCCCAGCTCGCCCGACTGGATGGTGCGCATGAGGTCGAGTATCGGCGGCTCGAAGCGGCGCTCGTGGCCGACCGCAAGCACGACCTTGTTCGCATTGACCGCGGCGATTGCGCGCAGCGCGTCCGCGCGCGTCATCGTGAGCGGTTTCTCGCAGAATATATGCTTGCCCGCTTCGGCGGCGGCAATGATCTGCTCGGTGTGCGTCGTGTGCGGCGTGCACAGCACCACGCCCTGGACGGCCGGGTCTTTCAGTACCTGCGAATAATCGGCAATGATCTCGAAACCGTGCGCGCGCGCGAATTGAATCTCCGTCGCGGGGTTGCGTTTGACCCCTCTGACGACTTTGAGCTTCGAACTCTTGGCGATCAACGTGACGACAGTCTTGCCCCACCAACCCATTCCAACCACGGCGACATTGAGCACGCACGATCTCCCGCTTTTTCATTCAATCTTGAGTTTCGCTTCGCGTATCACCCGTCCCCATTTGTCGATGTTGGAGCTGATGAGCTGCTGAAACTGCTCAGGGGTGCCGCCGACAGGTGTGAAGCCGATTCTGACGAGCGCGCTGCTCGCCTCCGGGTCTTTCAGCACCGCGTTTATTTCCGCGTTCAGCTTCGCAACGATCGCGCGCGGCGTACCTGCGGGCGCGAGCACGCCCTGCCACGCACCGAAATCAAAATCCTTCATCCCGAGCTCGTTAAGTGTAGGCACGGTGGGAATCGCCGT
>DASYSI010000496.1:0-1730 GCA_036003485.1 Burkholderiales bacterium
ACGTCCAGCTCATGTTCAGCAATATCATCAATTCGATGCCGCACGTGAAGTCGCGCCGGCTGCATGCACTCGCGATCACTTCAACCAAAAGCTCAGTGCTTGCGCCGCAACTGCCGACGGTCTCCGAGTCAGGTGTGCCCGGATACCAGGCCGACGCATGGTACGGCGTGCTCGTGCCGGCGCGCACGCCCGCCGACATCGTCAACCGGCTCAACGGTGAAATCATGAGCGTTCTCAAGTCTCGCGACGTGCGAGAATTGGCAATGGCGCAGGGCGCCGAGGTGACGGGCAGCACGCCCGAGGAATTCGCCGCGCACATGCGCAATGAAATCAAAAAGTGGGCCAAACTCACTTCGACGCTTAAACTGCAGACGGATTGAGGGATACGATGCTTGACGCACGCGGTGCCCCCGGTTCGCAATTGTGGTCAGCTCGAAAATAAATCCGTCACACACTCAACGCATAAAACAAGGAGAAACGTATGGCATCTCTCAGCCGGCAGCTCGCGCAGTGGGTCGTTGGCCTGCGCTATGAGGATCTGCCGCCCGCGGTAGTCGATCGCGCCAAAGGCGTTACGCTGCACACGCTCGCGTCCGTGCTGCTCGGCTCACAGTCTGCCGCTGGCAAGCAGGCCGTCAAGCTCATTACCGACGAAGAAGCCGGGGTACGCCGCGGTGCAACCGTCATGGTGGACGGGACGCGCGTGACGAAGGGCGGTGCGGCTTTCGCTAATTCGGAGATGGCGCTCGCCGGAGGTAAATTCGACACATTTCGCATGCTTACTCACCCCAACACGAGCATCCTGCCGGGCGCCTTCGTCGCGGCGGAGACCGCAGGTGTATCGGGCAAGGAATTCATCACCGGCGTCGCGGCCGGCTACGAGGTGATGGAGCGGATGGCGGCTGACTTCATACCTACGGTAATGTCGCGCGGCTTTCACTCGGGTCCGGTATTCGGCATCTTCGGTCCGGCCGTCGCTGCCGCGAAAATCCTGCGCTTCACCGAAGACCAGGTGAACAGCACGATCGCGCTTTGCGCGAGCCTGGCGGGAGGCAACCTCGAAGGGATCCGCAGCGGCGGCAAAGCGCTGCGCGAAGGCGCGGCGGTGCGTAACGCGATGCTCGCGGTCGCGCTCGCGCAGCAGGGACACGTGGGCGGCGAGACCGTGCTCGAAGGCGATGCGGGTTTCTATCACGCCTACGCGGGCAACAACAAAGGACTGCTCACCTATAGCTTCGTCGGCGATACGCACGCGAGCTTCGACAAGATCACCGCGAATCTGGGCAAGGACTGGATGTTCCTCGAGACTCTGTACCGAATCTATTTCACTGCGGGCTACAACATCGCCCACATCGACGTCACGGCGGCGCTGTGCGCGGAGCACGATATACGCTACGAGAACGTCGAGCGCGTCGATGCCGTGGTGAACTGGCTCGAGACCCAGTATCCAAGCCCGGCTTTCCCGAGCCACCGGGAAGACGGGCCAGCGCGACCGGGCAGCACCGCGTACTACACCGCGTACGGCATCGTCAAACGCGGCTATCCCGTGCTGCGGGGCCAGACGATCGACCCGGCACAAGATCCGCCCGAGGTTCTCGAACTCATGAAGCGGGTGACGATCATTCCCTCTCACACAATGACGCTTTTCGGTCCGCGCTTCACGATCTATACCAAAGACGGCAAGAGCTACACCCGGCAGTCGACCGGACGCGAATTCATCTGGGACTACG
>DASYSI010000497.1:0-12202 GCA_036003485.1 Burkholderiales bacterium
TCGAGCGCCATCTTGAGCCCGTCGCCGACGTTGAAGCGCGTGCCGCGCACCTTGGCGAGCTCCCATCCCGGGCCGAGGTAGCGCGTGCGCCATTCGGGGTTGGCTTCGAAGCCGCCGCACGCGAGCACCACCGCGCTGGCGCGCAACTCGAGCGGCTTGCCTTTTTGCTGAACCCGCACGCCCATTACGCGCTCGCCATCGAAAATCAGAGTCGCTGCGCGCGTATCGTAAAAAACTTCAATTCCGGATTTTTTGGCTGTCACGTCGAGATACTGCACGAGTCCCGCGCCGCCGCCCGAAACTTCGATCGGCATGCGGCCGAAGAATTTGCGCCTGCCGTTGACCATTCCCGACTGGCGGCCGAAGTTCGGCACGAAACGCGCGCCTTTCGCGCGCAGCCACGCCATGGTATCGAGACTTTGCGTTACGAGTATCTCGGACAGATCCGGGTCGGTCCGATAGCTCGTGAGCCGAAAAAGATCGTCGAAGAATTCTTCTTTCGTATTCGTGCCGAAATCGCTGTTGGCGATCTCGTCGTCGCTGAGCTCGGTCACGCGCTTCAAGTCGTCGACCGAATCGTAGGCGAAGCGCATCACGCCGCCGGCGAAGCGGCTGTTGCCGCCGGATTCTTCTTCCGATGCGGCTTCGAGCATCAGAACTTTGGCGCCATTCTCGTGTGCCGACAACGCGGCGCACAACGCGGCATTGCCTTTGCCGACCACGATTACGTCGAATTGAGTAGTCATCTTTTTTTGTAAAGAGAAGCTATGAGGGGAGAGCGAACTTTAGGGTGCGCGCTCGCGCGTTGTCAAGGCGCGCTTGCTTATTCAGGCATCGATCATAACTCAGGTTTTCGGGTGCTCGGGCGCGATGAGCTTAAGCGATGGAAAATAGGTGCGATAGCGGCGGAGATCGCGCGTCAGCAGCGGCAGACCCGAGACTGCCGCATGCGCGCCGACGAAAAAATCGGGCAACACGCCCGATTTGGTACCCTTCTGTCGGCGATATCTGAGAAAAACCCGGCCTGCCAGGAACAACGCTTCGCGCGGTATCGGATCAAGCCGCAGTTGTGCGCGCTTGAGCATGGTTTCGAGCTCCTCGATGCGCTGGTACGCAATCGACAGCTCGGCGTAGATGATGGGATTGATGACCAGCGTGAATTTGAGCGACGCCGCTTCGAGCTGTGCCTGCGACCAGGCGGCCCACTGCGGATCATCTTCGACGACGTCGAGGATGACGTTGGTGTCGACCAGCAACAACCTAGTCCCTGCCGCGGGTGAGCGCCATAATCTGCCGCGTTGTCATTTTGACGGTCGCGGTACCGCGCAGTTTGCTGAAGCGGCTAGGGGATCTTTGACGCTTCTTAGCTGCTGCTGCGATGATCGCGACGCGTCCGTCCGCGCCCGGTTCAAACTCTACAGCCGCTCCGGGCTTGATGCCCAGATAATCGCGGATTTTTTTGGGAATGGTGACCTGTCCTTTACTGGTTACTTGATTGCTCATGATTGCCTAAAAGTAATACAATAGTGGCATATGGTATTACTTCTGGATTGGCACGTCAAATTAGCGACACAATATGGCCGGGATTTGGGCCGATGCGTTTGTCGATAAGCGCAGGATGAGAATGGGTGTTTGACGGGGGCGCCATAGCTAGCGGAAGATACTTCGCTCGTGCGGTTGGATTTCCTATCGTCCTGCAACGTTGCATCAGAAGAAGATGGCGGCAACAGACAGGTTTTAGGGAGAATGATTTTCTTATCACATAAAATCGTGCCCGTGACTTCGCACAATCTCTGGCTTTTTATTCTCTGCAGCCTGTGCCTGACGGCTGCCGCGCGCTCTTTTTCCGCGGGCCCGGAAGCGTCCGGCGCGCGGGTTCGCAGCATCATCGTTCAGAGCCGGCATCTCGGCGCGCATGGAATGGGTTACAGCGGACAGTCGCTCATCGAACTTTCGAGGAAGCTCACTCCGGCGGACATTCCTGCGCTGATGCCGCTCGTGTCGGACCGGGAGCTCAGGACCGGCGTTCAGTTCGCGCTCGCCTCGCAGTGCGAGCCGGCGATCGCTCCCGTTCGCGAGGCCGCCGCGCAGCGCCGGATGGATTTCCTCGACGCCTTCGGCGTCATGGAACTGATATCAGGCTTTGACGGCTGCACGCCGCGGGCTCGGGAACGGGCGCGGGCAGCGCAAGTCGAACTCGAAACATTGCGTCGGGATTATCAAGCGAAGGCGCAGCAGAAAACGCAGCAGCAGGCGGACGACGACGCGCGTATTCAGCGCAACGCGCTCAAGATGATGCAGAATCCCAGGCAGGCGGCACAAGAACTGAGCCGCGAAGAGAGAGAAGAAATCTACCGGCGGTCGCTGACAGCGATGGGCCTGAAGGAAGACGGGCCGATGACGCCTCAACAAAAGGAGCTGGTGCAGCGGATGTACCGCACCATGGTCCTGGGCGAGCCAGGCCCGCCGTCGTCCAATATACCCACGAAGTGATCCCGCGGACCCGCGTGATTTTGGAGACCGTGCGCAGCCGTCGGTTGCGCTTGACTTGAGAGGAAATTCAAATGAACGTGCTGTTGCGAGCCTTTGTGGTGCTGGCTCTATGGGATTCAAGCCAGCTCGCGTTTGCCCAGAGCTATCCTTCGAAATCGCTCAGGATCGTGGTCGGCTTTCCGGCCGGCGGTCCGATCGATATCGTCGCGCGCATGATGGCGCCCAAGCTGTCGGAAGCGCTCGGGCAGCAGGTGGTGGTCGACAACCGCGGCGGCGCCAACGGCATGATCGGCACCGAGTTCGTCGCGAAGTCGGCGCCCGACGGCTACACCATGATACTCACCAGCACGGGCCTCGCGATCAATCCCCATCTTTATCCCAAGATACCGTACGACACGCTGCGCGACCTGGCACCCGTGACGCTCGTGACTTCGACGCCCGAGCTGTTCGTGGTCCATCCTTCGGTGCCGGCAAAAACCATGAAGGAGATGATCGCGCTCGCCAAAGCGCGGCCGCGCCAGATCAGTATTGCATCGACCGGCAGCGGCGGCCTGCCGCATCTCGCGCTCGAGCTCCTGAAGAACGCGGCGAAGATCGAGGTAATCCATGTCCCGTATAAGGGCGCGGCGCCCGCGGTGACCGATCTGCTTGGCGGTCAGGTCAGCGGATTGTTCGCCGATCTGCCGGTGCTGCAGCCGTACATCACGAGTGCCAGGCTGCGCGCACTTGCGGTCGCAAGTCCGAAGCGCTCCAAGCTGCTCGCCGACGTACCGACGATGACCGAGCAGGGCTTGCCGAGCGTCGAGGCGATCAACTGGTATGGCGTGCTCGTCGCGGCAAAGACGCCGCCGGAGGTGATCGCGAAGCTGCACGACGCCATCGTCAAGTCATTGAACGACGCCGAGCTGCGCGAAAAACTCGTGAGCCGCGGCGCCGATCCCATACCCAGCACCTCGGAGCAGTTCGCCGCATTCCTGAAAGACGAGCTCGCGAAGTGGGGCAGAATCGCGAAGGAATCCGGCGCGAAAATCGATTAGACCAACGACGCGTTAACCTGCGACCGGAAAGTGCAGTTCGAAAACCACACCGCTGCCGTCGGGCCGGTTGTGAGCCGCGACGCGTCCGCCGTGAAATTCGGCGATCATGCGCACGATATACAGTCCCAGCCCGAGGTGCGGTTCGCCCGCATGCGATCTCGGGCGCATCGAAATCATCGACTCGAACAGGCGTCCCTGCATTTCTGCGGGAAGGAGCGCCCCGCTGTTGGTTAGGATCAAAACCGCCTCGTTGTCGTTTTGCTCGAGCGAGAATTTCACCGTATCCTCGCCGCTCGAAAAATCGACTGCATTGGCGGCGAGCTTGTCGAGCATTTGCGCAAAGAGATCGGGAGCGCCGTTAAGCATCACCGGTGTTTCACCTGTTGCGAGCTCGAAACGGCGGCGCGGATAGATGCCGGCGTAGCCGCTGATGCAGCCGGCGAGCACGGCCCGCGCGTTGAAGCGCTCGCGTTCGCCTTCGCGCACGAGCTGCTCGAGGCGGGTTGCTTCCGACATCCGCGTCAATATGGTATCGAGACGGTTGAGGCCTTCGTTGGCGCGTTCGACATAAATTTTTGCGTCATCGGGAACCGGCTGCAGGCGCAGGTTATCGAGTGATGAGCGGACCACCGCGATCGGCGTGCGCAGCTCGTGCGATAGACGGCTCGCCATATGCTCGAGGTAATCGTTGTATTGCGCCAGGCGTTCGAGCACGGTTGAAAAGCCGCGCGAAAGATCGCCGATCTCGTCGCGCGCGCGTTCACCCGCGACGAGGCTGCGCACGCGGCCCTGCGAATCGATCGCATTCTCGGCCTCGTCGCGCAGCCTGCGCAGCCGCGACGACAGACTGGATGCGAAGGCGAACAACGCCAGCGCGCCGGCGGCAAACGCGATCAGCGTGACCGCTGCGAGCTGCTCGAGCGCGCGGTTGCTGAATGAAAGGATGGCCTGGGTCGTTTCCTCGACGACCACGGCACCGACGACGGTGTCGCCCCCCCACACGGGGTTTACCGCGGTCAGAATCGCCGTGCGCCCGTCAGACGCAGGGCGCAGGCGCCAAGATGACGTGCCGTCGAGCGCGCGCTCGATTTCGCGGCCGCCAAAGACGACGTCATTGGGGATCACCTCTTCGGCGGGCGGTGCCGGGCCTTGTGCCGACTCGAACAACACGCGCACCAGCGCGCGCACACCGCGCTCCACTGGCCCGAACGCCAGATTTCCTGAAACAGGGACCTGCGCAGTGTCGAGGCTGCCCGCGACGGCGACGAGCTGCAGGCGTCTGTCGACGACCCAGATGCGCGAGCCTGCGCGCGCCAGGCCCGTCATCAATAGCTGGATTTCTTCGGAAGCGGGCCGTGGCGTTGCGGTGGCCGTACCGTCAGATGCATGCATCTCGAGCAGCCGCGGACGATCCTGCAGCGCAGCGGCGACCGCGCGCGCGGTCGCAACCACAGCCTGCACCTGGTTTTCGCGCAGCAGGTGCTCCATCGTTTTCACGTATTTGTAACCGACCCACGGAATCACGAGCAGCACGAGCGTCACCAGTGCAAGCTTGACGCGAATGGTTAAAGCGGGGAGCAGCGACCGGGCGCCAGGCCCGGACTTGGAAAACGCATTCATGACGGATCGATCGCCGTTCTAGTCCGCGGCATTCCAGCGATAGCCGAGACCGTAGACGGTATCGATGCGCTCGAATCCCGGATCGAGCGCGCCGAACTTGCGACGGATGCGTTTGATGTGAGAAGTGATCGTGCTGTCGTCGACCACGATGTGCGCCTCGCCCATCAAATGCTCGCGGCTTTTGACGTGTCCCGGAAACTTGGCGAGCGCGTGCACTATCCAGAACTCGGTCAACGTCAGATCGACCGGCTGCGCGGCCCACGTAACTGCGAAGCGCTTCATGTCGATCCTGAGCTGGCCGCGCTCGAGAATGTCTTCCGCGCGGTCCGGTTGCTGCAGCAGCTCGGCACGCCGGAACAGCGCGCTCACGCGCGCGAGCAGGTGCGGCAGCGAGACATTCTTGGTCAGGTAATCGTCGGCGCCCATACGCAGTCCCGACACCATGTCGAAATCGCTGTCGCGCGCGGTGAGAAAGATGATGGGAACCGCAGCCGACAGCGCACGCAGCTCCTGACACAATGCAAACCCGCCGTCGACGTCCGTGCCGAGGCCGATATCGAGCAGTGCGAGGTCGGGCAGACGCGTGCGAAATGCCGCAATCGCCTGCGCATGATCGGCATAGCTCGAGACTTCGTAGCCGTGTTTCGCGAGCGCGTCCGCATAGTTGGCGCGAATAGTCGCGTCGTCTTCTACAACGGCAATGCGTCTGGCCATGCCTTACCTCGATTTTCCCGCGTGACTCAATATACCTCAGCCCAGACGCTTGAGGTACGGGACAGACCCGTTTGCCACAGCTTTGCCAGAATTGTTCTCCACCTTTCCATGATTGCGGCGATTTTCTGTCAGCAGATCCCGTTTAAATCATGCTCAACACCAGCGCCCACAACCGAAGGAGAGCAACCATGGAAACTCAAGTCAAGCGCATGATCTTGGACAACCGGCTGATCGCCGACGCCGTCTGGCAAATGGTATGCATGGCCTTTTGCGCCGGCCTGGCGGTGAGTATCGCCGCTGCCGGTCTCGTATTGCTCGTCGCGAGGATCGGCGCATGAGCGCGTCCCGGGCGTTGCGGGCCGGTGGCTGGGTTTCACGCAAGCGCAACTTGCGACGTGGCGGCCTTCCCGCCGGTATCCAGTTTCTGGCCCGGAGCGCCTGGCCGTTCATTCCATCCGATCTATACCTGGTGAGATCGTGATGATCAGACGACTGCTCGCAATCGGTTTCATTTTCTGTTGCACTTCAGTGGCGTGGTTCGTGCTCGCCGGGGCCATCACGAATCGCACTTATTCTGCGGACCAGAATCTGCGCCATCAGGTCGAGCGTGTCTGGGGCGCGCCGCAGGTGCAGGAACCACCCGCCATCACATGGACCGAGCGCGTGAGCCGCCAGGTCGAGACCGTCGAAGACGGCAAGAAAATCTCGAAGACCGTGGAAAGCCGTGTCCAGCATCCGATCGCGCTGCAGGCGAGTGAGATCGAAGTGGCACTCGAGCTCGAGCACCGCCAGAAAGGACTCTTGTGGTACGCGACTTACGGCGTTGGGTTTACCGGCGCCTATACCGTCACGAATACCACCGGCGCCGCGCGCGAATTCGACGTCGCGCTGCCGTTCCCATCGAAGAACGCGGTGTTCGACGACCTGCGTTTCGAGGTTGACGGCAGACCGTGGATCACGCCACCGGTATCCAGCGACGGCCGCATCATCGGCCGCCTGCAACTTGCGCCGGGCGAGCGCGCGGTTCTGCGCGTGGGTTATCGCAGCCAGGGGCTCGAGCGCTGGACCTATCAGTTCGGCAGCGGTGTGGCCGAAGTGAAAGATTTCCGGCTGGCGATGCGCACCAATTTCGACATGATCGATTTTCCCGACGGCTCGATTTCCCCCGGTAAGAAAGAACGCAGCGACGGCGGCTGGCTGCTCACGTGGGAATTCCGGCGCCTGGTTTCCGGCGTCAATATCGCGATGGTGATGCCGCAGAAGCTGCAGCCCGGCCCGCTCGCGGGAGAGATCGCGGTGTTCGCGCCGATATCGCTGTTCTTCTTTATCGTCGTGCTGCTGGTGATAGGTATCGTCAAAGGTGTCGAGCTGCATCCGATGCACTTCTTCTTTCTGGCCGCGGCGTTCTTCGCTTTTCACCTGTTGTTTTCTTATCTGGTCGATCAGGTGTCGATACACGCTGCATTCGCGATCGCCGCAGTCACTTCGCTCGCGCTCGTGATCAGCTACCTGCGCGTCGTATTCGGCAGCCGCTTCGCATTTTTTGCCGCAGGCACGGCACAGCTCGTCTATCTGGTGCTGTTTTCGTACGCGTTCTTCTTCAAGGGGCTGACCGGACTTGCGATCACGATAGGCGCGGTGGTGACGCTGTTCGTGCTGATGCAGGCGACGGCGAAGGTAGAATGGGGCGCAGTATTCGGGAGCGGCGCTCTCGCGCGCGCCGGCATAAGGTAAAAGGGAGACAGCAGATGCATCGGATCGGAACCATGAAAACGCTTGCGCTAGCCGCGGGCGTTTTCGCAGCGGCGTGCGCATGCGCAGCGGCGCAGATCGATGTATTCACGCCGCAAGGCCAGGCCAAAAACGTGCGCCAGGTGGCGGTGCGGTTTAGCGAGCCGATGGTCGCTTTCGGCGATCCGAGTCTGCCCGATCCTTTTAGCGTACGCTGCGACGGCGATCCCGAGCGCCTGAAAGGCCGCGGACGCTGGGCGGACCCAAAGAACTGGGGCTATGACTTTGATGCCGACTTGCCCGCCGGCCAGCGCTGCCAGTTCACGCTCAAACCCGATCTCAAGTCGGCAGGCGGCCAGGCACTCGAAGGCAGGCGCGAGTTCAGCTTTCATACGGGCGGCCCCGCCGTGATGACATCGCTGCCCAGGGAAGGCGACGAGTCGATCGACGAGGAGCAGGTGTTCGTGCTCGCGCTTGACGCGCCAGTTGACACGGCGAGCCTTGCCAACGCGTGGTGCGAAGCGGCAGGCATCAACGAGCGCAT
Organism: Burkholderiales bacterium; assembly: GCA_036003485.1. Lineage (GTDB taxonomy): Bacteria > Pseudomonadota > Gammaproteobacteria > Burkholderiales > SG8-41 > PALSA-1004. The sequence goes on from DASYSI010000497.1 coordinate 8,140, forward strand.
TCCGCTCAAGTTAATGTCCGACAAGGAGACGCGTGAAATTCTCGCGGCCAGCCGGGACGACGCGTACCAACTGTTTAGCCTCTACTTCAAAGGCCGGCGCGGGTTTTCGCTCGCTGACTTCAAGATCGAGGACAAACGATATAAAAATCTGCCGGTCGTCGGCGTGCGCTGCACGCGTCGGCTGCCAGCTGGCGCCGACATGGGACTGGTGCTGGGCGCGGAGTTGAAATCGAAGACGGGGATCGCGCGCGAGACGCCGCAGCGCCTGGCTTTCAAGGTGCGCCCGGCGTTTGTCGTGAATCTGAACTGCCAGCGCGTCAACAAGGACGCGGCATGCCTGCCGGTAACTCCGATAACCCTGAGGTTCAACGCGCCGGTGCCGCGCGATACGGTTACTGGCATCAGGCTTAAGAGCGAGCACGGCAAAATTTACGAGCCGGTGATCGAGCCGAACGTGAAGACCGTCGAATCCGTCGAATTTCGCGCGCCGTTCCCGGAGAAAACGCGCTTCACGGTCGAGCTGCCGCGGAATTTTCGCGACGATGCCGGGCGCGAGCCGGACAACAGATCGGCTTTTCCGCTCGCCACCGCAACGGACGAAAATCCGCCGCTCGCCAAATTTCCCGGCCGCTTCGGCGTGCTCGAGCTCAATGCCGAGCCGCTGCTGCCGGTCACCGTGCGCGGCGTCGAAGCAATGCTGCCCGGACACAAGGTCGAGATACTCGCAGGGTCTGCTGCCGGCAACGATAAATCGATCCCCGGCCGGTCGTTGCGTATCGCCGATGACGAAGTGCGGATCATCGAGCGTTTTCGCGCGTTCCTGGATAAAGACCGCGATAATTCGGCGCGGGCGGCGCTCAAACGCGATCCGCGCGAGGGCGAGCTGTCAGTGCTGCGCGACAGCGATAAAGCAACCGCATTTGAGCTGCCCCGGTCGGGCGGGGAAAAACCGATGGAGGTCATCGGCATCCCGCTGACGAAGCCTGGTTTCTATATCGTCGAGCTCGCGAGCCCGCGCCTCGGCCGCGCACTGCATGGCGAGGACAAACCTTACTATGTTTCGACGAGCGTACTGGTCACCAATTTAGCGGTGCACTTGAAGCACGGGCGCGAGAGCTCGCTCGTGTGGGTCACTTCACTCGATCGCGGCAAGCCCGTGTCGGGCGCGCGCGTCACGGTGCGTGACTGTACCGCCAGGCTGTGGTTCGAAGGCCAGACCGATGCCAATGGCATCGCGGCGATGGGTGACGCGCTGCCGGCGCTGCCCGAAGTCGCGCAGTGTAAAGGCTATCGGCGCGAGCTCGTCGCGTTTGCGCGCCTTGGCGCGGACTTGTCATTCACCTATTCGAGCTGGAACGAAGGCATCCAGCCGTGGAACTTCAATCTGCGCGCGGAAACGTACCGCCGCCGGCCGCTTGCGATCCACACCGTTTTCGATCGCACGTTGTTCCGCGCGGGCGAGACGGTGAGCATGAAACACGTGGCACGCGCGCCGATCGGCGCGGGGTTTCGCATCCCCGCCGAAAATGAACTGCCCGGCAGCGCCGAAATCGAGCACGTCGGCAGCGGCCAGAAATTCAAGCTCGGCACGCGCTTCGACGCGCAAGGCGTGGCCGAAAGCGTATGGAAGATTCCGCCGGAAGCCAAGCTCGGCGTTTATCGCTTGTCATGGGCCGGACGCGAAATCCAGTCGAACGCCGAATTCCGCGTTGAAGCTTTCCGCGTGCCGCTGATGCGCGCGGTGCTGGCCGCGCCGAAGCAACCGCTGGTGCAGCCCGCAGGCGCGAAGCTCGACGCCGCCGTCAGTTACCTCTCCGGAGGACCCGCGGGCGGTCTGCCCATCAAGATTCGCTATCGGGTGGAGGAACGCGCTGTGTCATTCGCGGACTATGCCGATTTTCGTTTCGGCGGAGCGCCGCCGAAGGCGGGAATACAAACGGGGTCGGAGTCCGACGCGTGGGCGACATTCAATCCGGATGACGATAACAGCAGCGAGACCCGCAGCGAAAATGCGAACGAGCGCCCGGGTCCGACCGCGTCGCGCACGCTGACGCTCGACTCTGCCGGTACCGCGACGGTGGCGATCGACAAGCTGCCGCCAATCAACCGTCCGGCCAGCCTGCTGGTCGAGATGGAGTACAGCGACCCCAACGGCGAGTTGCTGGCAGTCGCCACGCGCGTCGCGCTGCATCCTGCCGGTCTATATCTGGGCATCAAGCCCGAAGGCTGGGCGGCGAACAAGAAAGGCGTACGCACGCAGATCGTCGCGCTCGACCCGCTCGGCAAGCCGCTCGCCGGACGCGCGGTCAGCGTCGACGTTTACGAGAGCAAAACCTACTCGAACCGCCGCCGCTTGATGGGCGGCTTCTACGCCTACGATTCGACGACCGAGACCAAACGCATGGGTTCCGGCTGTTCGGGCACGACCGATGCGCGCGGTTTGTTATTTTGCGCGGTGAAACCCGGTACTTCGGGTGAGTTGATATTGCTCGCGCGTGCCAAGGACGAGGGCGGACGCGAAGCGTTTGCGAGCACCAGCGTATGGGTGCGCGGCGACGGCGACTGGTGGTTCGAACCCACCAATAATGACCGCATCGACCTGATACCGGAGAAAAAGCGCTATGAGCCGGGCGAAACCGCGAAATTCCAGGTGCGTATGCCGTTCCGCGAGGCGACGGTGCTCGTCACCGTCGAACGCGAAGGCGTGCTGTCGCAGCAGGTCGTTGCGCTCGACGGCAAATCGCCGGTGATCGAAGTACCGATCGTCGGCAGCTACGGACCCAACGTATTCGTATCTGCGTTTGCGGTGCGCGGGCGCGTCGATCCACAAGTGCCGGGACCCTACGCGTGGCTCAAACAGATTGTCTATCGCATCGGCTACTGGCTGGGGCTCGCGGACGAAGTGCCGATCGAGCGCGATACGCGTCCGACCGCGTTGGTCGATCTCACCAAGCCTGCTTACAAGCTCGGCATGGCCGAAATCAAAGTCGGACGGCGCGATTACGAGCTCAAGGTCAAAGTCAAAGCCGAACGCGAGATCTATCGCGTGCGCGAGACCGCGCGTATTGCGATCGAGGTTACGGACGCCGATGGCAAGCCGGCCGCGAACGGCGAGATCGCACTCGCCGCGGTGGATGAAGGCCTGCTCGAGCTCATGGACAACGCGTCGTGGAACATTCTCGATGCGCTTTTAGGTCAACGCCCGGTCGAGGTGGTGACTTCCACCGCACAAGGCCAGGTCATTGGCAAGCGCCACTTCGGCAAGAAGTCGCTGCCGCCCGGCGGCGGCGGCGGGCGCGCCGGCGCGCGCGAATTGTTCGACACGCTGCTCTTATGGAAAGGGCGGGTCGCGCTCGATGCAGACGGACGCGCCACGCTGGATGTGCCGTTGAACGATGCACTCACGAGCTTTCGCGTCGTGGCGGTGGCGCAGGCCGGCGCCGGAAAATTCGGCGACGGCAGGACCACGCTGCGCACCACACAGGATCTGATGTTGTTCTCAGGTCTGCCGCCGGTGGTGCGCGAGCGGGACGAATTTACCGGGATGTTTACGCTGCGAAACACCACGGCCCAGCCGCTCACCGCGCAGCTCGCATGGACGCTGCGTGACCGGCCTGCCGATGACAGGCAAGGCAAAACGCTGGAGAGCGGCGATCAGAGCGTGACGCTCGCGCCGAGCGAAGCCAAGCTTGCGATGGTGCCGGTAACAGTACCGGTCAATATCGAGCGCCTGTACTGGGAAGTCACCGCCTCCGGCACGGCCGGCGCGCGCGACACGCTGCGCGTCACGCAGAAAGTGATCGAAGTCCACCCGGTGCGCGTCTATCAGGCGACGCTCGCGCAACTCGACAAGCCGCTCGAATTTCCGGTCGAGCGACCGGCCGGCGCGGTGCCCGGCCGCGGCGGGATCCGCGTCGACGTGATGGGCACGCTCGCGGGTGAGATGTCGGCGGTGCGTGAATACTTCATGCGTTATCGCTACACCTGTCTCGAGCAGCGCGCTTCGAAAGCAATCGGGCTCGGCGACGACGACTTGTGGAGGGCAGTGGCCGCGAGCATACCG
>DASYSI010000498.1:0-7071 GCA_036003485.1 Burkholderiales bacterium
CTATGGCGACGCCATTAGTTCTGTTTTAGGCGAGCTTCGTGCCGGAGCGTTTCGCAACCTCGGCCCATGTGTGGATCGTTACTGCGGGCCTTGTGCTATGCCGCGTCCTTCAGCAGCGATTCGCCGGGCTTGACGCGCGTAAATTGAACCGGGCGCATTGTCGCATCGAAGCGCCCGTCGCTCCATGTCACGCACACGTAGCGCGAATTCTCGAGGTCGCGCACGTGCGGAAAATCGGTGCGGAAGTGCGCGCCACGCGAATCTTCACGCGCCATCGCCGCGCAGCGGATCGACTTGCTGACCAGTATTAAATTTTTCAAATTCAGCCAGTCGTGCCAGGTTAGATTGTAGGCAAGATCGCCGGACTCGACGCCGACCTCGTCCAGCCGCGCGTCGAGCGCGTCGAGCTCGCCTTGAGCGCGCTTCAAGCTTGCCGCGTCGCGGATGATGCCGACGTCTTCCCACATCAGGGTGTAGAGCGCCTCGCGGATTTCATTGATGTTACCCGCGGGCCTGGCGAGTGGCGCGCGGCAGCGCGCGACTGCGGCGTCGAGCGCGTTTTGATCGGGGGCGTGGAAAGCGCCATTCGCTTTGACCCATCCGGGCATGACGTCGCCGGCGATGCCGCCAAAAACCGTCGAGTTCGCAACGCCATTGCCGCCCAGACGATTGGCGCCGTGCACTCCGCCCGAATCCTCGCCCGCGACGAACAGGCCCGGCAAATCGGTCGAGCAGTCAGTTTTGAATGCGACTCCGCCCATCATGTAATGCGCGGTGGGCACGACGTCGACGAGCCCGGAAACCAGATCGAAGCCGCAGTCGGCACAACGCTCTACCATGCCTTTGAACATGCGGCGCACCATCGCGGGATCGAGATCGCGCATCGTAATGTAGAGCCCGCCGCGCGGCCCTGCTTTGCCTGCACGCATCTGATCGAACATGGCGCGGCTAACGATGTCGCGCGTGGCACGTTCGCCGCGCGTGTCATAACTATCCATGAAGCGCTCGCCGGCGCCGTTCAGGAGACGGCCGCCGGCACCGCGCAGGCCCTCTTCGATGATGGTACCGGTGATGCGTGTATCAGGCCCTGCGATCAGACCGGTGGGATGAAATTGCACCATTTCCATGTCGCGCAGCGTAAGACCGGCGCGCAACGCCATCGCCATGCCGTCGCACGTCTTGTCTCCGGACGGCGTATGGTATTTGTACATGGTCGGACCGCCGCCGGTGGCGAGCAGCACTGCCTGTGCCTGGACGAACACGAAATCGCCGCTGCGAATATCCATCATCAGCACACCCGCGAGCGCGTCACCCGCAGTGTTCGCGACCAAATCGATCGCGCGATGTTCTTCGAGCCGATGAATACCGCGTGCCCAAACCTGCTCCGCCAACCGGTTGATGATTTCGATCCCGGTCAGATCGCCTTTGTGCACGGTGCGGTCGAAAGTCTGGCCGGCGAATGCTTTCTGGTGAATGGTGCCGTCAGGATTGCGGTCGAAAAAGCAGCCGAGCTCGTTTTCGAGCTCGTGCACACGCTCGACCGCGGTTTCCACCAGGGTCCACGCGAGGTCCTGGTCGGGCAGCCACTTGCCGCCTTCGATGGTGTCCATAAAATGGCGCTCGAGCGAATCGCCAGGTGCGAGCGCGACGTTATAGCCGCCCTGCACCATGCGCGTGCAGCCGCATTTGCCGAGCAGGCCTTTGACTGCAACGGTAATCGCAAGCCCGGGATTGGCCTGCTGCGCGTGCAGCGCAGCAAACAACCCCGCGCCACCCGATCCGAGTATCAATATGTCAGTTTTGAGGCGTTTCACGACGAACCCAGAAATGCGTGAGGGGTGAGGCGTGAAGAGTGAGGAGGTAGATCAAAGGCCGGCGCCGGCGTTCGCACCACGCTTAACGCCTTACGCCTCACGCCTTACGCCTCACGCTTTACTCCCAACGCCGCGAGCGCGGCGGCGCGCTTGTCGAGAGCGGCATCGTTCACTTGCGTATAGAGGTTGCCGCCGTGGCTGTCCATCGCCACCAGTAGCGGACCGAAATCCCTGACGCGGAACTTCCACAGCGACTCCGGGTTGAGGTCGTCGAAGTCGACGTCTTCTATTTGCTCGATCCAGGTCGTCTCGAGCGCTGCCGCGCCGCCGATGATCGCAAGATAGACACCGCCCAAGTCCTTGAACGCGGCTTGCGATGCGGCGAACAATCCGCCTTTTCCGATCACGATGCGCACGCCGTACTGCTTCATCAGCGGCTGCGTGAAACGCTCCATGCGCGCGCTGGTAGTCGTGCCGACGCATAGCGGCGCATAACCCGTTGGAAAAGCGGCAGACTTATCAACGATCCTCACGTTCGGCGCGGTGTGGATGACCGCATGGCCGTTTAAGTCAAACCGCGTCGTGCGGCCGCGGTCGAACATATGGATCAGCGTCGCATCGCGGATGCCGTAGAGCGTTTGGTTAAGCGTAACGGTGTCGTCAATCCTGAGCTTGCGCACCTGCTCTTCGGTTACCGGCGTGTTGAGTTCGAAGTGAGCCATATGAGTTTTAGATATTTTCGTCAAAAGCCATAAGTAATCCCATTTGGCGTAAAAGTGGCGCGTGCACGGCGCGCCGAGTGGCATTGCATGTTGACCGCGACCGGATTCATCGTGATATGCGTCGCTGCGGTTTCGACGTGAACCGCGAACGAAGTCGAGTCACCGCCGAGACCCTGCGCACCGACGCCGAGCTGGTTGACCACCGCGGAGAGCTCGGCTTCGAGCGCGGCGCCCTCAGGGTCGTCGCACTTCGATCCGAGCGCGCGCGTTGCCGCGACTTTCGACAGGTGCACGCATAGATCCGCGGTGCCTCCGACGCCGACGCCGACGATGGTCGGCGGACAGGTTTTGCCGCCGGCTTCGAGAATGCAATCAACGACGAAAGTCTTGATCGCGTCGATGCCGTCAGCCGGGATCGCCATCTTGAGCCACGAATTATTTTCCGAGCCGCTGCCCTTCGGGATCATCTCGATCGACAGCACCTCGGGCTCATCGGTGAAATCGAAGTTGATCACAGGCACCAGCCGGCCGCACGAAGTGTGCTCGTTTTTGCGCGTCATCGGATGCACCACCGATGAACGTAGCGGGTGCTCGCGCGTCGCGCGCTCGCAACCCGTTACGATTGCCTGCTTGAGCCTGGAGCCGTCGACCTCGATGCCGCTGCCGATCGTGACGTTATAAATTGGAATACCGGTGTCCTGACACAGCAGATTGTTGGTGTCCTCGGCGACTTTGATGTTCCGGATCATGGTTCCGAGTATCGATTTGCCGGTGGCATCCGTTTCGCTCTCGTCGAGGCGCGCGAAGCCCTGTTTGATGTCGGGCGGCAGCAGTTTCAAGGCGCGGATGTAGAGCTCCTTACATGCTTCCTCGACCTCTTTCAGATCCACTTTCACGGTTTTATCCTCAGAGCTTCATTCATACATACTTCACACGAAAAATTCATTCCACCATCAGTTTGCGCTCGCGTACGATTTTGCTCCACTGCGCCGATTCTTCGCGTATGGCTTTTGCGAAGTCACCGGGGCTGTTGCCAACCGGTGCCATGCCCAGACCTGCGAAGCGGCTTTTGAGCTCAGGTGAATCGAGCGCTTTCACTGTATCACGATAGATTTTGTCGATGATTTCCCGGGGCGTGCCGGCGGGCGCCATGAATCCAAACCAACCCAGATTTTCAAAGCCCGGCAAGGTCTCGGCGATCGCAGGTACCCCAGGAAGCTGCGGCGAGCGCTCCTTGCTGGTGACGCCGAGCGCGCGCAGTTTTCCCTGTTTCACGAAGTTGATCGCCGCTGCCAGGTTGGGCGTGGCGAACTGGACCTGTCCCGCCATGACATCGGTGATCGCGGGCGCTTCGCCCTTGTACGGGATATGCACTGCGTCGATGTGCGCGGTATAAATAAAATTTTCCGCCGCAAGATGCGTCTGAGTGCCAAAGCCGGCCGAAGCAAAAGTAATTTCCCTGGGTCTCGCCTTGGCAAGTGAAATGAGTTCCTTGATCGACCGCGGCGGAAACGTCGGAGTCACCACCAGGACTTGCGGACCGCTCGCGACGTTGGTGATAGCCACCAGATCCTTCGCGGGATCGAACGGCATTTTCTTGTATATGTGCTGATTGGCGGTGACGATAGAGCCCGAAGTCATGAATAGCGTATAGCCATCGGGCGCGGACTTCGCGGTAAGCTCGCCTCCAATGTTGCCGCCCGCGCCCGCACGGTTATCGACCACCACCTGCTGGCCCCACATCTCGCCGAGTTTCTGGCTGACCAGACGCGTGACGATATCGGTCGCGCCGCCGGCGGAAAAAGGCACGATCACCCGCACCGATTTCACCGGGTAATTCTGCGCCCATGTCATGGACGTCATCATCGCGGTCAATAGTGCTGCGACTTTCGCAATTCGCATCGTTACCTCGTCGTGTTTCAAGAGTGGCCGGCAGCCTGCCAGTGTAGTGCAATTACACCGCAGTCACAAACTGCGTTACTTGAAAATATAGATCGGGCTCGACCAGATCAAGTGCCCGTCTTCCTGCGTGATGCAGACATACAGCGCATTGTCGCCATCATCCGAGAGTGCGATCCGGCGCTCGAACCGCGCACCGCAGTGCGTGTTCTCGTCGGGCATGCGAAACACGCGAATCCGGCGCTTAATGCCGCCGTTCGCGAATACCAGATCGTTCAGCCCGATGTCGGCGACTTTGATTTCGGTCTTGACGAGTGCGGTATCGATTTTAAGCGTGCCGGCGTCGCGATCGGCAAGCCACGCATCGAACCCGCCGAAGCCGCCGGTCGTGAGCGCCGCCCACTTGAGCTCGCCGGGCGCTGTCTGTGCGAGCTTTTTATCGAGGTTCCAGAAGTTGATCGGCGCGACTTTCTCGAAGTTGTTGCCGGTCAATGTACAGCCGCCGTCCCACACAGTCTGCCGGCCGCGCCCGCGGTATTCGGAGCCTTCCCAGATCACGCGGATACGGCGGCCGAGCGCCGCGTCATCGAACGGCCGGAATGTTTCGAGCGTCTTGAGCCGGTTACGTATCTCGATACGCTCGAGCGGCGCCGATGCAACCGCCTCGAGCGTGAACGTCACATGCTTTGCGCTCGAGCGCACGATGTCGCCCATCATCGCGGTGCGCGCATTGCCGCTCGCGCACGGCCCGAGATTCGGGTCGTCGGCGTAGAGCTCGGCGTCGGCATCGAAGTCAACGCGCGTATCGAGGATCATGCGGCAGCCGGTCGTCGCGTAATGATGGCGTTTTCTCAGTGCCTCGAACAACGCCTGGCGCGTGAGTCCGGTTGCAAGCAGGCACGACAACCCGCCGTATGCACCGAACAGCGACGCACCGGGATGGCTCGCGCCGTGACGTCCTTTGTGGCCGTCGCTGTTGGCGACGATACCGACGCGATAACCCTGCTCTAATGCGTCCTCAATCAGCCATTCAAAAGTGCCCCAGTCGGAATGAACCTCGACCGAGCGCTCGAGGCGCGCATCGTGCGCCATCTTGATATCGGCGTAACGCCCGCCGATGTGCGCGAACACGACGCAGTCTTCGTGCTCGAGCGCTCTGAATAAATCTTCGGCGGAGTTGGCGTCCGTCGCGACGTCTGACACATCGTCAATAAGCGCGTGGTGCGAGCGATGGATCTGGCGGCCCTCGTGCATGAACAAAACGTTGCGGTCGCCGCCGAGCCCGGTGTTGCCGGACCATTCGTAGCCCGGGAACATGATGAATTTGCCGTCGGCGTTGAATTCGCGGCTCAACCGGTTCAGTTCGTGCCAGAACGGCGTAGTGATCTGAAAGTCGTTGCCCTGATGGCTCATCGCATCGAGAAACGCGCGATCGCGCGCAAATTCGATCAGCTCGCGCGCTGAATTAGTGCCGATCGTCTCCTCCGACTGACCGTGCAGATCGGCCCAGAAAGGAAGCAGTTGCGCTTTGTCCACGATGCGTAAAGGATTGCTGCTGCACAACAGATTTCCCGAGTCATCGAGCGCGCGGACCCACACATCGCCCGCCTCATGAATACGCAGTCCCTCGATGACCTTCGCGTACTCGCCGCGCTTGATCATCAATCGCTCGGGCAATCCTTCGATTTTTGCGTCAGTCACAAGATGGATTGTCAAATCCACTTGGTGACTGGGGTTGCCCCATTTGTCCTCACCCTTGAAACCGAGCTTGAACGGCTGGCCGCAGCGGCGCAGCGTCGGCAGTATGAGTTTGTACCGCACCGGCGGACCTGCGATCACCGAGATGCACGGCTGCTGCGCGAGCTCGACGTAGTTATACGTCGCCCACGCATCGACGAGCACGCGAAATTCGAATGTCGGCTCGTTGAAAGTCTGCACGCGCATTCCAGGCGAGCCCTGGCGGCGGTCGCCGAAACGCACGATGATCCGGTCGCCTTCGCGCAAAAAGCCGCGCACCACACGGATGAATAGCGTCTTGTCCCACGGCCGGATGTTGAGCTTGCCGTCGTATTTGATTTCGAGCACCGCGCCGTTGGAAGCTTCGACCGTGGTGTAATTCCAGCCCGTGGGGTCGGTAAACTGCGGACGTCCCATGTCGGATGCGAAACGGTGCACGACCTTGATCGAGCCCGTGTCGTCGATGCCGAAATAGCCGGCGGTATAAGTGAGCGTGAACGATTGCAGGCTGCCGGCTTCGAATTCGCCCGCCGGATGAACCTCGGCGCGACCCATGCGCTCGCTGAAATATGTCGAGTGCGGCATCGGGTTTCGTTTGCGTTCGCGCGTGCCCTGATGGTTAAAAAGATTGGTTCGGCGCGAAAATCAAACCACATTCAATGCGAATGCGAGCCCGATCACGAGACTCACTCCGGCTGCTACCGCGAGCAGGGTCTTGTGCCAGTCGCGCCACGCCAGAAACTCGAGCATCAAGAGCCGCACGCCGCCCGCCAAATGCGCGGCGAGCAGCAGTATGAGACCGGTCTCGGCAAACTTGACCAGTGGCTGCTCGCTCCAGCGCAGAAATCCGTCGAGCGCCTCGGTGTTGCGCAGCGCCTGGCCGAGGACCCAAAAGTGAA
>DASYSI010000499.1:0-7374 GCA_036003485.1 Burkholderiales bacterium
AACCAGCCGCCCATCTGGCAGCCCGTGTTACCGGCCGGAATTGCGATGCAGCCGTAATTCTTGAACAGCGGCGCCATCGCATCGTTGCCGCCGCCGAAGAGCATCCATGCATTGTTCTGTCGGACATTCATGCCGAAACAAACCGAGGTGCCGAGCGCGAAAGCCGGGTCCTTGCCGAAATAGTAATAGGTTGCCGTATGACCCAGCTCGACGGTGCCGGCTTGCACCGCATCGAGCACCTGCAGTGCCGGCACGATCTCGCCGGCCGCGAATGCGCGAATCTGAAACTTGCCGTTGGTCATCTCGCCCACCCGCTTGGCGATGAGCTCGGCGCCGCCGAAAATGGTGTCGAGGCTCTTCGGCCAGCTTGCCGCGAGACGCCATTGGATCGCCGGCTGCGACTGCGCTATTGCCGGCGCGGCGATCGTGCCGGCAGCCAGACCCAGCGCAGTCTGCTTCAGAAATGCACGTCGTCTCATTATTTCTCCTTGTGCTTGGGGTTGGGCTTACGCCTGGCTGCCGTCTTCGCTAGCTCTGCGCGCACGAGCTTGGCGCCATCAGCCAGTGCATGCAGTTTGCCGAGCGCCACCGCGCGCGGCAACGGCACCATGCCGCAGTTGGTGCACGGAAAGAGCTTGTGTGGCGCGACGAATTTGAGCGCCGCGCGTATCGTGCGCGCGACTTCCTGCGGCGTCTCGATTTTCTCAGTTGCGACGTCGATCGCGCCGACCATCACGTCCTTTCCATCGAGTAAGCCGATCAGCTCGATTGGAACTTTCGAATTGTGGCATTCGAGCGACACCTGGTCGATCGCCGAGCGCGCGATCACCGGAAAAATCTGCTCGTACTGGCGCCATTGCGAACCCAATGTTTTTTTCCAATCGATGTTGGCCTTGATGCCGTAGCCGTAGCAGATGTGCACGGCGGTTTTGCACTTGAGCCCGTCGGCGGCACGCTCGAGCGCCTCGATGCCCCAGCTTTTGACCTCATCCATATAGACGTTGAATGCCGGCTCGTCGAACTGGATTACGTCGACGCCAAGGCGCTCGAGCTCGCGCGCTTCCTTGTTCAGTATCCTGGCAAGCACCATCGCGAGGCGCGCGCGATTCCGGTAGTGACTGTCGTGCAGCGTATCAACGATGGTCATAGGACCGGGCAGCGTGTATTTGATCGGATGCTCGGTTTCAGCGCGCAGCAGGCGCACGTCCTCCGAATGCACCGGACGCGGGCGCGCGACCGGGCCCACCACCTGCGGCACCTTGGCATCGTAGCGCTGGCGGATGTGCATGGTGACCAGGTGCTCGAAATCGATGCCTTTCAGGTGTTCGAGATATCCGGTCACAAAGTGGCGCCGCGATTGCTCACCGTCGCTCAGGATGTCGATACCGGCGCGCTCCTGATCGCGAATCGCGAGCCGCGTCGCATCGCGTTTGGCCTCATTAAGGCTCTCACCCTGCGGCAGCCACGGTGCCCACAACTGGTTCGGCTGCGCGAGCCACGCAGGTTTAGGCAGGCTCCCGGCGATCGTCGTCTGTAACAGCGTCTTGCTCATGCGACCCTCCAACGCTGAATGCTGATTGCGCAGCTGAATGAAAATGCTTTTAGTCGCCTGCGACCGTCATGCGCTCGATCAACACCGATCCGCATTGTTTCGAGCCGCGCTTCAGGATGTCGTTACCGACCGCGACGATGTTGCGGAACATGTCTTTCAAGTTGCCGGCAATCGTGATTTCCTGCACCGGGTAGGCAATGGCGCCATTTTCGATCCAGAATCCCGCGGCGCCGCGCGAATAATCGCCCGTCACCATATTGATGCCCTGACCGAGCATTTCGGTAACCAACAATCCGTGGTCCATCTTCTTCAGGAGTTGTGCGAAGTCTTGTCCGGTGTCCTTAAGCAGCAGATTGTGGTTGCCGCCCGCATTGCCGGTCGATTGCATGCCGAGCTTGCGCGCTGCATAGCTCGAGAGAAAATATCCCTGAATGACGCCTGTCGCGACGACCTTGCGGCGTCGGCTCGCCACGCCCTCTTCGTCGAACGGACTGCTGGCAAGACCCCGGGGGATGTGCGGGTCATCAGTGATTTCAACCAGCGGCGCGAATATTTCCTTGCCGAGGCTGTCGATGAGAAACGATGATTTTCGGTACAAGCTGCCGCCGCTCACCGCGGAGACGAAATGTCCGAGCAGCGTCGCGGCAACGGGTGCCTCGAACAGCACCGGCGCCTCCATGGTCGCGATTTTTTTCGCGCCGAGGCGATGAATCGCGCGCTTGCCGGCAATCTTGCCGATTGCCTCCGGCGCTTCGATCTCGGAGGGATCGCGCGCCGATGAATACCAGTCGTCGCGCTGCATCGCATCGCCCTTGCCGGCGATTACGGCACAACTGATCCAGTGCCGCGAGCTCGGATAACCGCCGAGGAACCCGAGCGAATTGCCGTAGGCGAAGTGAGATTGCTGCATCGACACCGACGCACCTTCCGAATTCGCGATGCGCTTGTCGACCGCAAACGCCGCGCCTTCGCACGCCTGCGCGAGCTCGATCGCACGCTCGACCGGCAGATCCCACGGGTGGAATAAATCGAGTTCAGGAATTTCGCGCGCCAAAAGCTCGGCGTCGGCGAGGCCGGCGTAATCATCGCTGGCGGTGAATTTTGCAATCGACAAAGCCGCGCCGGCCGTCGCGCGCATCGCCTGCGGAGAAAAATCGGAAGTGCTGGCGTGGCCGCGGCGCTTGCCGATGTAAACCGTTACGCCAATGCCCTTGTCGCGGTTGTACTCGATGGTCTCGACTTCGCCGCGCCGCACTGTGACGGTCTGCCCAAAGCCTTCGGACACCTCGACTTCACAATCGCTCGCACCCTGCTCGCGCGCGTACTTGAGCACGTCCGCAGCAATTTGCCGCAGTTGCGCCTGGTCGCTTGAGAACTGATTGCCCGCTGCGGGGCGGGTCTTGAGGTCGGCAGTCATTGATCTTCTTTAACGTCATGCTGGGCGCGAACCGTTATCATACCAGCTTCACCGGGTGACCAAGGCGATGGACGAGCACGAGCGACCCAGTAAATCGCAGCGCAAGCGCGACATGCAGGCACTGCAGGATACCGGCGCAGAGCTCGTGATGCTGAGCGCCAATCAGCTCGCGCAGATTGAGCTGCCCGAGCGCTTGTTTGACGCGATCCTCGAAGCTCAGCGCATCCGGGATTTCGAGGGCCGCCGCAGACAAATGCAATACATCGGCAAGCTGATGCGTGAGGTCGATCCGGCGTCGATCCGTGCCAAACTCGAGCAGTGGCATAGCGCGGCACGCGCGGCAACCTCACAGCAGCAGTTGGCCGAACGCTGGCGTGCTCGCCTGCTTGACGAAGAAAATGCGCTCACCTTATTTGCCCGCGAGTATCCGCACAGCGATTTGCAGCGCCTGCGCGCGCTGATCGCTGGCATCAGGCGTGACCAGATTGCGGACAGGCCCTTGAAAAATTACCGCGAACTCTTTCGCGTCGTGCGCAGCATCGTCGCGGCACGTGGTGAAGGGGCGAAAACATGAGTGACCTGCAGGATCGTTGATCCAACGCTTTACCCATGCGCTCCTCACTCGTTGCAACACGCGCTATACTTCTCGCGCCATGACAACAAAAAATGAACTGCTGATCGGTCTGGTGTCGATCAGCGACCGCGCCTCAAGCGGCGTTTATGAAGATAAAGGCATCCCGGCGCTGCAGCAATGGTTTGGCGCAGCGTTAGCGACACCGTGGACGATGGTGACGCGGCTGATTCCAGACGAGCAGATCACGATCGAACGGACCCTGAAAGATCTGGTCGATCAGGAAAAATGCCACCTGGTGCTGACCACCGGTGGCACGGGGCCGGCGTTGCGCGACGTCACGCCGGAAGCGACCCTCGCGGTCGCCGACCGGGTGATGCCGGGATTCGGCGAACAGATGCGCCAGGTAAGCCTCAGATTCGTTCCGACTGCAATCCTGTCGCGCCAGGTCGGCGTCATCCGCAAGCAGGCACTGATCCTCAATCTGCCCGGGCAGCCGAAAGCGATCAGAGAAACGCTCGAAGGCGTCAAGGGTCCGGCAGGCGAGCAAATCGTGCCGGGAATCTTCGCGGCTGTTCCGTACTGCATCGATTTGATCGGCGGTCCTTATATCGAGACCAACGAAAACGTCGTGAAGGCCTTCCGTCCGAAATCGGCATTGCGGCCAAAGGCGGAATGACACGCACATGCGCTTCAATATCCTGCGATCGCTGTTGCGCCGGGAGCGGTGCTACGTTGCCTCGCCATCGATGGCCGATATCGGACATGCATCCTCGCAAGAAGCGCCGGCTGCCCAGCACGGGCTCGGTGCGATCGGGCGCCGCATCGACGAAATCTACGAGCGTCTGGCGCAACTCGACAAAGTCGAATTCTGGCGCTATCAGGCCGAAGCAACATCACTTCTCGAGCGTATCCTCGCGCAACCGCGCTATGACGACCCGTTGCGGCTGGAGCGCTTCGGATTGAAGGTCTATTCCCAGAATGATGAGGACGGAATTATTGCGGAGATTTTCCGCCGCATCGGCACGACGAACACGCGGTTTCTGGAATTCGGCGTTGAAAACGGACTCGAGAACAACACGCTGTTGCTGCTCGAGCAGGGATGGTCCGGCGCGTGGCTCGAAGGTTCGCGCGACCATGTTTGCGCCATTGAATCCGGATTCAGGCGCAAGATCGACGCCGCACGCCTCAGCGTCCGTCAAGCTGTCGTTAACCGCGATAATATTAATGATCTCGTGCGCGCGCTCGCTCTACCGCACGACCTCGATCTGCTCAGCATCGACATCGACGGCAATGACTATCACATCTGGGATGCGATCACGGCGATCGAGCCACGCATGGTTGTCATCGAGTACAACGCCAAATTCCCGCCTCCGATGCAATGGCTGATGGACTACGATCCCGCGCACCGCTGGGACGGCACCGACCAGTTCGGCGCTTCTCTCGCGACGATGGCCGATCTCGGACGGCGCAAGGGCTACCGCCTGGTCGGGTGCAACGTGACCGGTTCGAATGCGTTCTTCGTGCAGGCCGCCCTCGCGGAACGTCGCTTCGCCGAGCCAGCGGACGCGGTCACGCTCTACCAGCCGGCGCGCTATTTCCTCACGCCCGCATTCTTTTCCGGCCACCCGCCCGGATACGACCGCTCGCCAATGCGCTAGGCGCGAATGTCGGGGACAGCTTTTACTCGCCGCCCATGAGCAATCTGCTTGAAACCATAGAAATCGAAACCGCGCCGAATCCTGCCGCTGCTGTGATCTGGATGCATGGTCTCGGCGCCGACGGTAACGACTTTGCGCCTATCGTACCCGAGCTTGCGCTCGGCAGTCTGCCCGCGGTCCGGTTCATTTTTCCGCACGCGCCGATGCAGCCGGTGACGCTCAACAACGGGCAGGTGATGCGCGCATGGTATGACGTGAGCTTCGGCGATCTCGAAGGCAGATCGCGCCAGGCAGACGAAAAAGGCGTGCGTGCTTCTCAGGCCGCAATCGGCAAGCTGATCGCGCGCGAAAATAAACGCGGTATCGCATCGCGCCAAATCGTGGTCGCGGGATTTTCACAAGGCGGTGCGATTGCATTGGAGGCCGGGCTGCGCTATCCCGAGCGGCTAGCCGGCATCATGGCACTCTCGACCTACCTGCCGCTCGCCGCAAAACTCGAAGCGGAGGCGTCTGCGCAAAACAAAGACGTGCCGATATTCTTTGCACACGGCAGCCACGATCCGGTGATACCGCTGCCGATGGCAGTTGCTTCGCGCGACAAGCTGCGCGAGCTGGGTTATAACGTGGACTGGCATGAATACCCGATGCAGCATTCGGTATGCATGACGGAAGTGGCTGATATCAGCGCGTGGCTGCGCAGCACGCTGCGCTGAAATTGGATCTTAGGCGCCGGAGATGGGAATGTTGCGCCTCGGAAGGTCGCTGCTTGCGGTCGCGCTGCCGCTCATTGTTTGACAACTTTGAATATGGCCCAGTCAAAGTCGTCTCCGCCCTCGACCAGCTTGCTCGGCATTATATTGTAGCGCTTGCCGCGCACGCTCATCTCGAGCATCTGGCCGGAAGTAAAGCCACCGCCTCTCAGCAGCAATGCAATTTCGCCTTTCTTATCGGATGCGGTCGACAACAGCACGGCGGTATCTCCCTCGCGTGTCGCATTGAATGACGAAACGGTACCGGCGGGCGCCAGATTGACCGGAATCAGAGTGTTCGATAGCAATTCAATCCCAATGCGGCGCTGCTGGTATTCGTCGCGCGCGATGCGGCGGACAACGCCGGCACCCCAATGCGGCGCGGTTTCTCTCTGCACGCCGAGCAACATTCCGACGCTGATCCAGTCCTCGCCTTTTGTCAGCGGAATAATCGCGCCGAAACCGCCATCGCTAACATTCTCGACGATCCAGCTCTCGCTGCCATCGTGCGCAACAAAATCGAGCGAATTAGCGTCGTCGTCGCTAGTGATGCAGCGGAGTGTATTTCGGAACCCGTGCACCACCGTCATGCGCGTTGCAATCTTGCGGCGCTGCGAATTGCGCGCCGGCGGATCGTTGGACCAGTAGCGCGCGAGATGCTGCGTGACCGTGCGCACGAGATTCGCTTCGTACGTGCCGCCGAGATTGATATGCGACGGGACGCTATCCTTCGTTTTGATCTCCTGAATCAACTGCTCGAGCGCCGGCTGTGCTCCGCCAGCGCCGAAGAAGCGTGTCATTTTGCCGGGCGCGAGGCCGTTCATAACGCGCATCGGCGGTTTGCTCATCGACAGATCAAAGCAGAAATTGCAGCCTGGCGCAGGCTCAGCCTGCTGTACATAGAGACTGCCAAAATGAGCGACCGTGCGCTCGGCAATCTCCTGCTTGAGCGGCGTCAGTCCATCAGTCGAAGACACGCCCAGCATGAGCGCGCTCAAGAATTCCTGCTGTACGCTGCCCGGGCTGGGCACCCCGGGTACGGGCTCGGGTGTCGTCGTTGCCATGCCTTTGCTTTCGGCGAAAAGATACAACCGTCCGATTTCTTCCCACACCCGGTCATCAACCGGGCCATAGCGCAGTAATTTCCACTTGAGCTGCATTCGCAGCGTGCGCAATGCGCGCGCGACGATGGCAGGTAAATCCTGTCTGATCGAGCTCGAGCCGTCCGCTCCGGCCTGGAATTGCCGGACGCACTGGCTATACGCATCGCCGAGCGTTTTCCAGAACTCAAATATCGTGGTCCACAGCTTATTCTCGCGGAATTTTTCGTGCCGATCAGTCGCAAGATATTCCTGACTTAACTTACGCTGGTGAATTCGCGCCGCCTGATCGAGCAGACCAAACAGCTCATAACGACTATCGAC
>DASYSI010000500.1:0-6412 GCA_036003485.1 Burkholderiales bacterium
GCCGAACCGTGCCTGGATCGAATCGCGCAGCACGAAGCGCGCGGCGAGAAACGCGAGCGTTGCCCCGAGCGAAGATGCGAACGAGACGATGACCGTGCCCCACAGCAGGCCGAAGATCGCACCCGCAGCGAGCGTCATGACTGTCGCGCCCGGTATCGAAAGCGCAGTGACGGCGACATAAATCCCGAAAAATATCGCTACGGACTTGATTGGATTTGCAGAGTAAAAATTGCTGATTGCGGCTTGTTGTGACTTGAAGTAATCGAGACTGAAGTAACGCCCGAGATCGAGCAGGAAGAACGCCGCGATCAGGGCCGCGATCACTATAAGGATCAGCAGCTTGCTTTTGTTCATGTCATGCTCTCCCAAGGCGGCTCGCGCTGAACGCCGCACGCGGATGTCGCGTGCGCAGACGAATCGCCTGGCTGAGCTCGTAGCGAGGACCCCGCATGATGCGCCGGCAATATGAATCGTGCGCGGGTGATCCCGCCGGCCAATTGGCAAGGAAGTCCTGTTGCCAGCGGTTGATATCGTAATGGACCGGCAGTGCTTCGATATGGATGTCGTCGATGCGTGTCGAATACAGCGGCCGCACGTGCCGCGTGGAGCGGATTGCAATGCGCGTGATGACGCCGTAGCGCGTGCCGCTAAAATTCGGCATCCCGGCAGCACCGTTGTTGACGACAACGCTGCGACCACGCGCCGTTTCGAAATCCATCAAGACCGGCAGGCAGCTGTGGCTGCTGGCGATGATGTCGACCCGGGCCTGCCCGAACCATTGCCGTACGCGTGTCCTGTGCTCTTCGTCGGCGAGTGCTTCCTGCGATAATCCCCAGCCGGCGAGCGATTCGCAATCGCCATGCACGATTGCAATGCGCGCAGCGCCGACTCGTGCAGTCGCGTGCATCGGCAATGTTCCCAGGTTTTGACTCAAAGCCGGATATGCGCGCGCGGTGTCGCGCAGCCGCTCCATGATGCGATTCGAACGTTCGACTTCGGCGTCCCCGACAAATTCGGGATAGCCGCAACCACAGCCAGTCCCAGCGTCGGCGCCTGCAAGCTCGGTTTCGACGTTACCACGCAGCGCGACGTGGGCAAATACGCGGCGATTGATTTCCTCATAACCGGCGCGATCGATATTGAACCAGTTGAAGTCGCCATTGAAAACCAGTGTCGCAGGCTGCGGTTCGCGCGCCGCGAGATCGAAGATTGCGTCAAGCGCGGGCCGGTTGCCGTACAGACCGCCAACCACATAAATGCAATCGGCTTCGAGCGGCGTATTGCGCGCCAGCTCCTCCGGCGCATAGCGGTAATGCAGCGGACAGGTGCGTCCGGGTTTCATCGCCAGTTATACCGTCGTCGCGCACGCTGCCACAGCAGCGGCAGCAGAAACCCGGCGCAGCAGATGGCGAGACCGTAGAGGTTGGTGCCAAGCAGCAGCGCGTACTTGCCCGATCCGATCGCCCACGCTTGAGGAATGAGGTTCGTCGCGAGCAATACCCCGAGTGCGACTCCTGGCCAGAATGCAAGATGAAAACTCCACGGCGAATAACGCGTGAGCGGTGCCAGAATAAATATTGGCGCAAGCCCCATGACCATAGTGCCGCTGACCGTGGTTGCTTTCAGGATATCAGTGCCGGCGAGCATGGGAAGATTGCCGAGCAGTGCGAATGCAATCATCGTCCACATTCCGATCTTGATCGCATTGTTCCCGGCCGCGCGTCCAGCGAGTAGCGGGACCTCATAACCTATCGATTTCGCGACCGCGGCGAAGGTCGAGTCGA
Source organism: Burkholderiales bacterium (assembly GCA_036003485.1). Taxonomy (GTDB): domain Bacteria; phylum Pseudomonadota; class Gammaproteobacteria; order Burkholderiales; family SG8-41; genus PALSA-1004. The sequence continues at coordinate 1,785 of DASYSI010000500.1, forward strand.
GCGTCGAGCCGGCGGCGAGAATCATGATCAGCGTCATCATCATATATGGAACGACGCCAAATGCGCGTGCCACTTCGCCCGGCATGTTGTCGCCTGCAGGCAACCCCTCGAGCTTGGCGTGCACGCCTACGAGGCTGAACGCGAAGATACAGATGAATCCCGCGATGCCGGCGAAAATGAAAGCGCGCAGCATGTGCTTTTCTTCCGTGATGAAGCCTCGATCCGTGAGTACCGGGTCGTGGAACGGGTAGGACAGCACTTGCAGCAGCGCTACCAGCACGAGGTCGACGCCGGTATTGAGGTGGAACTCGCCGAATGAAACGAGCTTCGGGACTCCGTGCTGCGGCAATACCAGCACCAGCACGACCGCCATGACCAGCACGAACAGCACTGACTGAATCACATCGGTGACGATCGAGCTGCGCAGCCCTCCCTTCAGGCTGTAGAAAAGCGACGCCGCGGTGAAGAGGAGCGCAGCCGCGATGAACGTGCCGGTGCCGGGCTTGCCGTAATAGGCGCCGACCACGGCGGTATTACTCCAGACCTCGTTGTAGAGACGGATAAGGATGGCGAGCGTAAACGCGATTGCGGCGGCGCGGCCATAGCGCGCGATCAGGAAAGGTACGAGTCCGGTTGCGCCGTGGCGCGTGCGCAATCGGTATATGACGAAGCCGGCAATCGGAATTGACAGCCAATAGGTCGCATAGGCAAGTCCACCGACCACGCCATAGGCGGCACCCAGGTTGGCGGCGTTGGTTACCGATTTGGCGAAGATCCAGCTGATGAAAATGCTGCACGTCAGCGCCCATTCGGTTGCCGGACGCCCACTCGCATCGGTGCCGCGGAAAAAGCCGCCAACCGTATGCGTGCGCGGCGTCATTGCGTACATGAGGCCGCCGTAGAGGAACAGAAAACCCCAGAAGTAGGCGGCGAACGCGGATTCGACCATTGCGCCCTGCAAAAAAATAAACGGTTAGTTGTTACGATGCCAACGCGCCGCCGCAGCTCGAACCCTGTCCGGCGGTACAGCCGTAACAGTGATCCGCGACCACGATGGCATTGCCTGACAGGTCGCGGCCGATCAAATCGCGCAAGTGCGTCTGTGGCCGGCCCCTGTAGGCGAGCGGCAGGCCGAGCATCTGATTGAAGTCGCAGTCATAGAGCCAGCCGCGCCAATCTACGCTCAGCAAAGTGCGGCACATCACGTTGTCGAGATTGGCGGACTGATATGAATTCTTCAGCAGATCCATGTAATGCTCGAACTGGCCCTTTGAGATCAGCATGCTGCCGAAGCGCTGGATCGGCATGTTGGACAGAACAAATAAGCGATTGAAAACGACACCGTAACGGCTGCCGAGGTGCGCGCGGTAATCGGCTTCGAGGCGGTCCTGCGCCGGCGGCAGCACCGGGCCTTGCGGATTGTAGACGAGATCAAGCTCGAGTCCCGACCCGGGCGGGCCGTAATCCAAAGCGTTGAGCATTTGCAGCGCGCGGATGCTCGCTTCGAACACACCTTTGCCGCGCTGGCGGTCGACGTTGGTCTCGAGATAACACGGCAGCGATGCAACGATCGCGACGCGCTGAGCGGCGAGAAACCGCGCGAGGTTTTCCTGCCCGGGCTGCTCGAGGATGGTGAGGTTGCAGCGGTCGATCACCCGCACGCCGAGATCGCGTGCGGAGCACACCAGATCGCGGAAATGGGGATTGAGCTCCGGCGCGCCGCCGGTGATATCGAGCGTGTCCACATGCGATGCCTGGATGAATGCGAGCACGTCATTAATCGTCTCACGCGACATCATCTCGGTGCGGGTGGGTCCGGCATTGACGTGGCAGTGCACGCACGACTGGTTGCACTTGTAGCCAAGATTGACTTGCAGGGTTTCGAGCCGCCTGCGCTGGATGGCGGGGAAATCGGTATCCTGAATCAGCGGCAGCGTGGCGTGCATTTATCGTTTTCCCAAGGCGTGGCTTGTCGTCATGTGAGGAAATGTCCGGTGAAAAGTTCAATGAACCCGGAGTGGCTGTTAGTCGCTGACCCTACTCCTTCCTTACGAGACATGCCTATTGCCGGATGCTTGTTGCGCGATGCATGCCCGTGATGGATTGTAGACGGATTGTATCAACTCGACAGTCAACGGCCCGCAACGCGATGATGATGAGATCGTATGGATGGAGGCGCTCTCCACGAATGGCGGCACGCCCGATGCGGATATCGACGCCGTCGCATGTTGCTAGTCCGCCCTTGGCGCGCGTTGGGTCACGAGCGGTCTTTTCCTCACAACTTGGATTGACCGCAAGCCTCTGATTGCGCTATGTTCAGAATTTTCAGCATCGCGCAGGAACATGTCCAAGTCGGCGAAACCGGGAGACACCCCGACCTTTGAAGGCGCGCTCACCGAGCTCGAAAATATTGTCGCGCGCATGGAAGGCGGGCAGCTATCCCTCGAGCAATCGCTGAGTGCGTACAAGCGTGGCGCTGAGCTGCTCAAGTTCTGTCAGGCTCAGCTCGCGGACGCACAGCAACAGGTCAGGGTCCTCGAAGCCGGCGCGTTGAAAAATTTCGCCGCCGACGATGACGACGCCTAAAAGAGTCTAACGAAACATGTGCGTTGCGTCATGTTAGGGACCTCCGATTTTGCGCATTGGGCGAATTCGTATCAGCAACGCATCGAGGCGCAGCTTCAGGCGGTACTGCCGAATGCCGAAGTCGCGCCGCGGCGCCTGCACCAGGCCATGCGCTACGCGGTGCTCGGTGGCGGCAAGCGCGTGCGGCCGCTGCTCGCATTTGCCGCGAGCGAGATCACCGGCGCCGATGTCGCCCGTGTCGCGCTGGCCGGCGCTGCGGTCGAGCTGATTCACGCTTATTCGCTGGTACACGATGATCTGCCGTGCATGGATAACGACGTGCTGCGCCGTGGCAAGCCGACCTGCCACGTCGAGTTCGACGAAGCCACTGCGCTGTTGGTCGGCGACGCCTTGCAAAGCCTCGCCTTCGAGCTGCTCGCGGATCATCGTCTGGCTGACGAAGTATCGGTGCAGCTCGAAATGATCAAGCTGTTGGCCGCGGCTGCCGGCTCGCGCGGAATGGCGGGCGGACAGGCGTTTGACCTCGCCGCGACCGGCGCCAGCCTGACGCTGCCCGAGCTCGAGCTCATGCACATACATAAAACCGGTGCGCTGATCCGCGCGGCGGCGCTGCTCGGCGCGCGTTGCGGCACCGCGTTGGCCACGGCCGATATGGAGCGGCTCGATCATTTCGCGAAATGCATCGGACTCGCATTCCAGGTGGTCGACGACGTGCTTGATGCGGAAGCGACGACCGCCACACTCGGCAAGACCGCCGGGAAGGATGCGCGCCACAACAAGCCGACTTACGTCAGCGTTCTCGGTGTGAGCGAGGCGAGGAAACTTGCCGACGGGCTGCGCTGTGACGCACTCGCCGCGCTCGAGGCATTCGGTGAGCGCGCATTGCGTCTGCGCCAGCTTGCCGATTTTATCGTGCTGCGGAAATTCTGAGGTTACGAAAGCCGTAAAGGCGCGGCCTCGAACACTGTAACATCGGCAGTGAAGGCCCATGCTTCGCGTTTGCTCGCGCCGCGCGGGATATCGAAATGAATAATTGCCGCAGAACTTGAATACATGTACGACTTGCTGAACACGATCAATGATCCGCGCGAGCTGCGCCAGCTTGATCGCAAGCAATTGATGCAACTGGCGCAGGAACTGCGGCAGTTTCTGCTCGATTCGGTGAGCCAGACCGGCGGGCATCTGTCATCGAATCTGGGCACCGTCGAGCTTACGATCGCGCTGCACTATGTGTTCGATACTCCGCACGACCGGCTCGTGTGGGATGTCGGTCATCAGACCTACGGCCACAAAGTCCTGACCGGCCGTCGCGCGCAAATGCAGCATCTGCGCATGTGGAATGGCATCTCGGGTTTTCCGCGCCGCGAGGAAAGCGTTTACGATACTTTCGGCACCGCGCATTCGAGCACATCGATTAGCGCCGCGCTGGGCATGGCGGTAGCCTCCAAGCTCACTGGCATCAAACGCCACGTCGTCGCCATCATCGGTGACGGCGCCATGAGCGCCGGCATGGCATTCGAGGCCCTCAACAACGCGGGCGACGCTGACACCGATCTGCTCGTGATTCTCAACGATAACGACATGTCGATTTCGCGACCGGTCGGCGCGCTCAACAAGTATCTGGCGAAGCTGATGTCGGGCCGCTTCTACGCCGTGGCGAAGCGTGCCAGCACCAAAGTGCTCGGCGAATTCGCCAAGCGCGCCGAGGAGCACTTCAAAGGCATGGTGATTCCGGGCACCCTGTTCGAGGAGTTCGGCTTCAACTACATCGGTCCGATCGACGGCCACGACCTCGATGCACTGATTCCGACACTGAAGAACATCAGCGAATTGCCGGGCCCGCAGTTCCTGCACGTGGTGACCAAGAAAGGGCAGGGCTACAAGCTTGCCGAAGCGGATCCGGTGCTGTATCACGGCGTATCGAAATTCAAGCCGGACGATGGCATCGTCGGCGGCAAGCCGGGGAGCAAGCCGACCTACACGCAGATTTTCGGCGACTGGTTGTGCGATATGGCAGAGCGCGACCCGCGCGTAGTCGGCAT
>DASYSI010000501.1:0-15980 GCA_036003485.1 Burkholderiales bacterium
AAGGACTTTGTTCTGCCGGGCGGCTCGCGCGCGGCGAGTCTTGCCCACGTGGCGCGCACCGTATGCCGGCGTGCCGAACGCGCGCTCGCCGCATTGGGCCAAACCGACCCGCTCGCACCGACGCTGCTGCCCTATCTGAACCGCCTGTCGGATCTGCTGTTCGTACTCGCGCGCACGCTCAACCGCCATGCCGGCGGCAGCGATGTCTACTGGCAACAAGGCAAAAACCGCGGCTGATCATGGCTGCTGACGCCGCGTTTCCGCAGCCCGAAGCGCTGGAAGCACTGCTCAGCCGCTGCGCGCTGCACGATCAGCGCGCGTTTGCCGAACTCTACCGTTACACCTCGGCGAAACTGTTCGGCGTCGCGCTGCGTATATTACGCAGAGAGGACTGGGCCGAAGAGGTGCTGCAGGAGAGTTTTGTCAACATCTGGAACCATGCGGCCGCATACGCCGCTGCCAAGAGCCAGCCGATGACCTGGATGACCAGCATCGTGCGCAACCGCTCGCTTGACTGGCTGCGGCGCCCGCGCCAGGAAGACACGAACGTGGATTACGACCTGCTAGTCGAGAACGTACGCGACGACTCGGCGGACCCGCTCGAGCAGCTGGCACAGTCGGCAGAAGCCAGCGCGCTTGCGCGCTGTATGACGCTGCTCGACAGCCAGCAGCGCCAAAGTATCGCGCTCGCGTTCCAGCACGGCCTGAGCCATTCGGAGCTCGCTACGCATCTGCGGCAACCGCTCGGCACGATAAAAACGTGGATCCGCCGCGGACTCGAGCGCCTGAGAAGCTGTCTGGATGGTGCCCGCACATGAGATACGACCAGCCGCAGCTGCGCGATAAGCTCGCTGCCGAATACGTGCTCGGTACGATGACGGGCCGGGTACGTGCGCGTTGCCAGCGCCTGCTCAGATACAACGCTGCTCTGCGCCGCGACGTCGCGGCATGGGAAATGCGGCTCGCGCCGCTCGCCGATTTGGCTTCAGCGGTAAATCCGCCGGCCCGCGTCTGGCGTGCGATCACTGCGCGCATCGGGAACGCGCGCAAGAAAACCGGTTACTGGAGCGATGTCGGCGTGTGGCGCGGCCTGGCCGCAGTGAGCACCGCATTCGTGCTGGTGCTTGCGACCGTGCTCTTCTCGCGCGAGCCTCCGGCCGAGGAGCCGGTGTCCACAATCGCCGTGCTCGCCAACGACAAGTCGCAGCCGGCGATGGTGGTTTCATTACCGGCCAAGACATCGGCCGCGCAGCAGCATCTCAAAATAAAAATGCTGGCTCAACTCGAGCTGCCGGCCGGCAAATCGTTCGAGCTGTGGATGCTGCCGGGCGGCGCGGCGCCGCCGGTGTCTTTGGGCGTAATCAAGGCCGATCTTGCGCAGACCATTCAGGTGACGGACGCCGCAAGCCGCCTGCTTCCCAAAATTTCGGGCATGGCGATCAGCGTCGAGCCCGAAGGCGGCTCGAAGACCGGGTTGCCGAGCGGGCCGGTGATATTGTCGGGGCCGTGGATCAAGATATTGTAGTCACGCATTTAGCCGCGGTTGCAGCCGGTTATTTGGACGTTTCCGGTCCGCCTACGGCTTGAGCTTTTCCAAAAACCATGCATCAGGCAGGCTGCGGCCGACTCCTGCACGCTGCGCTAACTCGTAAACCCGACCGGCGACGGCAGCGAACTGCAATCCGAGACCCACGTTGTTCTTGAATACCGTAATTTCGTCTTCGTGCGTGCGGCGCGGTGCACGCCCCGCTACGAGCTCGCTCAAATCGTAGATCTGATCCCATTGCAGAATGCCGGTGCTGACAGGAATGCTCAAGTCTCCCTGATTCTGGTCGCGCGCGATCTGCTTTGAGTGAGCGGCAACGATCGACGCCCGACGCAGCGTTTCGTCGTCAAGCTCCCGTCTTTGCAGCGTGTCATCACCACTGACAATTGAAATCACATGTGCGCCAGGCGCGAGCCAACTGCCGTCCACGATGGGCTCGTTCGTGTTTGTCGCCGCGACCACCAGGTCCGCGCCGATGACGGCCTCGCGCGCGGTTGCCACGGGTTCAGCTTTCAGCCCCAATTCGTCGTGCGCGCGCTGTGCAAACTTTTCACGGTGGCCGCGATCAGGACTGAATATACGTACGCGCCGCAGACGACGCACGGCGCGCATTGCCTGCAAGTGTGCCCAGGCCTGTCCGCCGCTTCCCAGCAGTCCGAGATCGCCGGCATCTTCGCGCGCCAGCAACCGCGCACTGAGCGCGCTGGTGCAAGCCACGCGGAAAACCTGGATATAGCCGTCATGAATAATTGCCAGGGGCATAAGCCGCGTCACGCTGAACAACACAATCAGCCCGCAATACGTCTCGCCGGGTCCGCGCGCAAGCTTGATGCGACGCGCAATTCCGTTGTCATCTTGGTCCGAGATAACGTCCGAAGTCAGGCGTAACGCCATCATCCCCGTTCCAGGGATCGCCCCTTCCATGGTTTTCAGGCAATAGGACAATTGAGGTTCGGGCAGCTTGACATAAGTCTGGGTGCGCGCGCGGTCAACTGCGGTGCCATCGGCAAGCGCGCGATAGGCGCAGGCGAGCGAGTCTATGCACGAATCAACATCGAGCAATTTCTCCACGTCGTCATTGTCGAGTATCAGCACCGTTGCCCTCGTGCGAATGCGTCAGCCGCAGCTCAACTGCATTCAGATTTGTGCGATAAATTCCCGGTAGACCTGCGGCAATATTCCGCCCTGGCGATAAGCGGCCAGCTCTTCGACGGAATCGATACGCGCCGTCAGTGACACCTCGTGCTTTGTTCCGTCGACGCGATGGATGCGCATCATAAGTTCTGCGTGCGGCGCCAGATGGTCTGCGATTCCGACAATATCAAAAACCTCGCTGCCGTCGAGGCCAAGCTCGGCGCGGCGCTTGTCCTTGAGCTGCAACGGCAGCACTCCCATGCCGACCAGATTGGAACGATGTATGTGCTCGAAACTTTCGGCCACGACCGCGCGCACGCCGAGCAGCGCCGGACCCTTTGCGGCCCAGTCGCGAGATGATCCCGCGCCGTACTCGCGCCCCGCAATCAGTATCAGCGGCACCCCCCTGCGGCGATACACTTCCGCGGCATCGTAGATCGCGAGTACGGTGCCGTCCGGTTGCAGCCGGGTGTTACCCCCTTCCGCTCCGGGAAGCATGTCGTTCTTAAGCCGCGGCGAGGCGAGGGTCGCGCGCATTGCAATTTCGTGGTTGCCGCGCCGGATACCATACGTATGAAATTCAGCCGGAGTCAGTCCGCGCTGCTCAAGGTTGCGCGCCGCCGGGCTTTCGGCCTGGATCCTGCCCGCGGGCGCGAGGTGGTCGGTCGTCACCATGTCACCGAGCAGGGCGAGCGGGCGCATCCCGATCAGGTCTCCGGGTTCTGCCGGCACCTGCGGCACGTCATCGAAGTACGGCGGTTTTCGCAGGAAGGTGCTATCCGCACGCCACGGGTACAGCGCGTTTGGCTCTCCACGCAGCGCTTTCCATTCGGGCGCGCCCTCGAATAAATTCCCGTAACTGCTCTGATAAAGATCAGGGGTGAGGTTAAGGGCGAGCGTTTGCGCCACCTCATCGGCGGATGGCCAGAGTTCATGCAGATAGACCGGTTTGCCGCTTGAATCGCTGCCCAGTGGATCATTGACGAGATCGCAGCTGATGTTGCCGGCTATGGCGTACGCGATGACCAGCGGTGGCGAAGCAAGATAGGCCGCGCGCGCGAACGGGTGCACGCGCCCTTCGAAATTCCGGTTGCCGGAAAGCACTGCCACCGACACCAATTCTTCGTGCTTGATCGTCGCTTCAATCTCGGGCGCAAGCGGTCCGGAATTACCATTGCACGTCGTGCATGCAAAGCCGACCAGATGGAAACCAAGCGCTTCCAGCGGGGTATACAGCCCCGCGCGCTGCAGATACTCGACCACCACTTTCGAGCCCGGTGCAAACGAGGTTTTTACCCAGGGCTTTGCCGCGAGTCCGCGCGCGACTGCATTACGCGCGAAAAGTCCCGCAGTGATCATGTTCGCTGGATTCGAAGTGTTGGTGCAACTCGTGATGGCCGCAATGACGACATCGCCGTCACCCAGCGTGTAATCGCGTCCCGTCAGCGTCATGCTGCGCCGGAAAGTGCTGCGGCCGTCCCGTGCAAGCGTGGGCATTTCGGTGGCGAAATTTTGCACGACGTCCTCGAGCAGTACCCGTTCCTGCGGCCGGCGCGGACCTGCGAGGCAGCGCGCAACGCTGGGAAGATCGAGTTCCAGCTGCGCGCTGAAGCGTGGATCAGGCGTCGTCGCGTCGCGCCACAATCCCTGGGCCTGGGCATAGGTTTTCGCGAGCATCACGGTTGCCGCGTCGCGGCCGGTAAATGCAAGATAGTCGAGGCACTTTTGATCGACCGGGAAAAATACGCAAATCGCGCCGTACTCGGGCGCCATATTGGCAATCGTGGTGCGGTCGGCGACTGGCAGGGCATCCAGACCCGGGCCATAGAATTCGACGAACTTGCCGACGACACCAAAGCGCCGCAGCATCGCGGTGATGGTGAGAACAAGATCAGTCGCCGTGGCGCCCGCGGGCAGCGCTCCCGTGACGCGCACCCCGACCACTTCCGGCACGCGCAGCGACAGTGAACGCCCAAGTAAAGCGGCCTCTGCTTCAATTCCCCCGACGCCCCATCCGAGCACGCCGATACCGTTGACCATCGGCGTGTGGCTGTCGTTACAAATCAGCGTGTCCGGATAGGCGATCGCATGGCCATCAACATCGGCAGTCCACACCACGCGCGCGAGCCGCTCGACATTGATCTGATGCACGATGCCGCTGTCGGGCGGGACGACGCGGAAATTGCGGAATGCACCCTGGCACCAGGCAAGAAATGTGAAACGTTCGCGATTGCGCTCGTATTCGAGTTCGATGTTGCGCCGTACCGCATCGGGCGTGCCGGCCACATCTGCGACCAGCGAATGATCGATCACGAAGTCAACCGGAATTCGTGGATTGACTTCGAGCGGATCGCCTCCCGCCATCGCAACCGCGTCGCGCAATGCCGCGAGGTCCACCATCACCGGCACGCCCAGCATATCCTGCAGCAAAACGCGGGCGGGACGGAAGGGAACTTCGAAACCGTGCTCGCCGCGTGCAAGCGCTTGTAACATCTCGCGCAGGACAGCGGGCGCGCCAGCGTGGCGCAGCAGGTTCTCCACGATCACCTTGAGTGAGAACGGCAGCCGTGCCAGCCCGGCAAGCGCACGATCAGTTTCAGCCGCTTTTAAATCGAAGTAGCGATAGGAGACCCCATTCACGGCAAGCGTGTTGGTCACCCTGGATTTTTTTCGGGCCATGCGTAAAGTTTTCAAATTTGATTAAGATCGAATCAATTGCGCAGATCGGATCGGGCTCTATTCAATACTAACTCCGGATTTCCGTATGGCCTGTGCCCATTTTGTTGCTTCTGATTGAATAAATGCCGCGAAGTCCGCAGCTGTGCTTCCCACCGGCTCAGCGCCTTCCTTTTCGAGCAGCGCCTTTATGCGTGGTGAAAGCAATCCCCTGACGATGCCTGAGTTGAGTTTTGATATCGCTTCCTTAGGCACGCCTTTGGGGGCCACGACCCCGAACCACGCCGTGACCACGTAACCCGGTACCCCTGATTCCGCTACCGTCGGCAATCGGGGCAGCAGGCGGGAGCGATTTGGACCGGTCACTGCAAGCGCCACCAGTTTTCCGCTTGCGATATGAGGAAGAGCAGCAGTCAGATTCGCAAACGCCAATTGGGACTCGCCTGCAATCAAAGCGACCATAGCCGGGCCGGCTCCCTGATATGGCAGATGAACCATATCGATGCCAGCCATCGACTTGAACAGCTCGACAGCAAGGTGGGTCGCATTCCCGATACCTCCCGACGCATAGTTGAGCCGTCCCGGTTTCGATTTAGCCAGTGCTACCAGCCCGTTGATCGACTGCACGGCGACAGAAGGATTGACGACTATTACGTACATACCCGAAGAAACCTGGCTGATCGGGGCAAAATCGGCGGCCAGATCATAGCCTGGTTTGCGGCTCAGGCCGGAACTGATCACATGGGCCGGTGTGGCGAGAAACACCGTATAGCCGTCGGCAGCTGCGCCAGCGGCAATTTTCGCGCCAATATTACCACCGGCGCCCGCGCGGTTCTCCACGATGACCTGCTGTCCAAGATCGTCGCTCAAATGCTGGGCAAGAATTCTGGCAACGACGTCCGCGGCGCTGCTCGGCGAGGATGCCACAATGATTCGAAGCGGCCGGACAGGATATGACTGCGAGAGCGCGGAATCGGCAGAAATGGCCAGCACTGCACAACACAGCACAGTTTTTGATCGTAGTGAGAACCTGCGTGGTATGGCACGCGTGCCAATTTCCGTTGCATAGCAGAGACGCACGGTTCGACCTCGCAGCCAGTGCCGTGACCGATATTACAAGCTCCCTACGAGGCCAAAAAGGCCGCGCTTGCGAATGCCGCGCCGCATTAATTCCACGTCGATGACTTGATGATCGTCGATGTCAAGATTTGCCTGATTACCCAGAGTGTTGATGTACCAAAGCTGGCTTGCCCCGTCCTTGGCCTGGAAAATAAAATTCTGGGCGTCGAAGCGCGCAACCAGATTCAGGATCAGGTCACCTTTGAACTCGGCCACACCTTCGCTGACGCCCTCGCCCTGAACCAGAACCTTCCACGCGCCGGCCTTGAAGTAAGCATCGACCTGCGCGAAAACATAAGCCTGACTGTGGGTCCAATCTTCGTGCCCCTTCTGACCCGCTTCCGCCACCACTTGCAGCCCTTGTGCAGCGGCCATTTTGATCAAGTCACACTTATCCTGCACCGAGATCGATATCTGCGCGTTCGATACTTCCACCGCTTCTGCCCCCAATTGCTTCACTTTCTTGTAGAGATCCTTGCTGACCCCTTGCATGAAAGCGGCCTCGCACGCATCGCCGGCGAAGAAAACCCTGATGCCTGCTTTTTGGAGTGCATTGATCTTGCGTTTTAGAAAAGCCTCGGTTTGAAGACGAAACGCTCCTATCGCGACCTTTACATAGTCGATGTATTCCCCCGAAGATTCCAGCAGATCTTCGACGCGATGCATTCCCATGCCCCGGTCGGCTACGATGGTCAGGCCTGTTTTTCGCGGCTTGGACGGGCGCGGGGCAACCTGGATAAACGGAAATGCCATCTTTTGCAGCCTGCGATCTTCACTCACTTGATTTCCTTTCTTTGATATGGCATGAACTTCAAGCATCGCCGTGTGGCGAGCCTGGCAACTCATGGTTAGCGCCGAGCTCTGCCTCATTTGTTAGGCGCATAGTAGAGTTCGAAATCTCAATTTCATAGTGAATTATTTTAACCAGCGACCCGAATCTCTTTCATGGACCCAGCCAGTTTTAGAAAATTGCCTCCCTTGCACGCGCTTGCGGCATTTGAGGCAGTTGCCAGATTACACAGCTTTGCGCAAGCCGCCGAAGAACTCTGCATCACTCACAGCGCAGTCAGCCACCGCATCAAGCTTCTGGAAAAGCATTTCGGCGCGCAGCTCCTGGTGCGCCGTGACCGCAGCGTGGTGCTGACTCCCAAGGGCAGCTATTTCCTGGGCGCGGTCCTCGGTGCATTGTCCGCCCTGCAGGAGGCTTCCACCCGATTATCCGGCAGCACCCAGAAAACCGTCAGGGTCAGCGTCGGTCCATCGTTTGCCAGAAATTGGCTGTTCGAAAGACTCGGTGAGTTCTATCGCAAGTATCCCGATGTGGATCTGGAAATCACCGCCACAAAAGTTACCAAACAGCACAAGCTTGCAGGCCTCAAGGCCGGCGAAGCCGATGTAGCAGTTCGATATGGGCTCGCCAAGGAATGGGCGGGGTTCAGGTCGATCAAACTCATGGCAGGCAGCTTGTTCCCGGTTTGTTCGCCTTCTTACCGAATTCACGCAGGCGGATTGAAAAAGCCGGCGGATCTGCTGAAGGCAGTGCTGTTAAGACTGCCGCATGAGCGATGGAAACCGTGGTTTGACGCCGCGGGATTGGCGTGCGATGAGCCCACACACGGGCCGCTTTTCAGCGATGCGGGCTTGATGTTGAGCGCAGCGACCAAGGGCCAGGGTGTCGCGCTTGCGCGCAGCGTGCTGGTTGACGATGACCTGATGTCGGGGCGCCTCGTCAGAGTGGGGAACATAAGCATTCCTTCTCCCCATGCGTATTTCGCCATCCACGCAGCAAGGATTGCCGCTCGCCCCGAAGTCATTTCATTTAATGACTGGCTCGTATCCTGTTTTCCCGCGCCGGGTTCGGATTAGCAGGCTGAAACACGGCGATCGAACAGCGGCAGTTTGCTGATTTGCGATGAAAGTTATTCAAGGCTTAATGAAAATAGTTCGCCATCGGCGGCACCGGATGGCGTCTATAATCGACGCTAGACCGCGCGTGAGCGTGCCGCAGGATAGCGGCCGAATAAAACGCCACGCCCGACTGCGCGCCGATCCGGCAATCGCTTCTCACCCCTAACGTAGGACATGGAGATCAGACTGTGCCTCGCATGACCGCAGCCAAAGCGCTGGTTGAAACCCTTTCAGTCAATGGTGTCGATACCGTGTTCGGCGTGCTGGGAAGCACCCTGCTTCCGGTATATGACGAGCTGATCGATCATCCGGAGATTCAACTGATCGCGCCGCGCGGCGAGGACGGCGCGCTGCACATGGCCGATGCCTACGGGCGCGTCACCGGCAAAGTCGGCGTCGGCCTGATTACCGTCGGTGCCGGCGCCGCGTACAGCGTGTCGGCGATGGGCGAAGCCTATGCCGAATCGTTCCCGCTGCTGAATATCGTCACGCAGGTGCCGACGCCTTATCTCGACCAGGAAAAAGGCGTCTACCACGAATGTCGCGATCAGATGGGCATGTTCAAACCGGTGACCGGATGGTGCCACCGCATCACGACAGCCGAAGAAGTTCCAGCGGCGGTCAATGAAGCGTTTACCCGTATGCGCAGCGGCCGCCCACGGCCAATCATGCTCGAGATTCCGTCCGATGTGCTGAAGATTGAAGCGGATATCACCATCCCTTCTCCGGCGCGCGCCAACAAACCCAAGATCGACGAGCAACAGGTGAAACAGGTCGCCGATCTGGTAACCGGCGCCAAGCGCCCGGTGCTATGGGCGGGCGGCGGCGCAGTGAGAGCGGGTGCCGGTCCCGAACTCAGGGCGCTGGCGGAACTGTTGCAGGCGCCGGTCCTGGGAACGAACGGATCGCGCGGCGTGATTCCCGATGACCACCCGCTGACGCTGGGCAATATGTTGACCATGAGTCCGTTGCTCGAAGACGAAGTACTCAATACCTCGGACGCGATGCTGGCGCTGGGCACGCGCTTCTCCGAGCGCGCGACGCGTTCGAGCGACAAGAAAGCCGCGCTCGACGTCACCGGCCGTTCGGCCAAGGGCTGGACGCTCAAGATCCCGCAAAAAATGGCGCACATCGATATCGATGCGGCCGAATTCAACCACAATTACCCGACTCAGATCGGCGTGCATGCCGACGCGCGCGACTTTCTGCAGAAACTGCTCGCCGAGCTCGGGGCGCGAAAATTCAAACCCGCCGAGCGCCGCGAAGAGCAAATTGCGATCATCAAGGATCGCGCGCGCATGGCGCTCAGAGAGAGGGTTCCGGTCGAAATGCAGCTGCTCGACGATCTGCGCGCAGCGCTACCGCGCAACGGTATCCTGGCGGCGCAGTCGATCGCCGGTCACTGGGCGCGCTACGCGTTCGATATGTACGAGCCGGGAAAATTTCTGTTCGCAAACACTTTCGGCTCGATGGGCTACGCGTTTCATGCTGCAATCGGCGCCAAGATAGGCTGCCCCGACCGGCCGGTAGTCGCCTTGTGCGGCGATGGCGGACTCATGTTCGGTTGCGGCGAATTGGCCACCATCGCGCATTACAAGCTCGCGATCCCCATCGTCGTGTTCAACAACGGCGGATTCAAGATCCTGCAAAACACGCAAAAGAAACGCTTCGGGCGCCACATCGGCACCGAGCTCACCAACCCCGACTTCATGAAGCTCGGCGACGCTTTCGGCTTCCACACGACCCGCGTGGATGATCTCGCGCAGCTCGCCCCGGCGGTTGCGAATGCGCTCAAAAAAGACCGCGCGACGCTGATCGAGGTCCCGGTCGAATTTAAACCTTATCGCTAATACGGTCTCGCGTGCGTTCTCCTTGCGTTGGCTTTCTCGCGACAGTCTTCATGATGTGCGCGGCAACGGCTTCAAGCGCCGCGGTCCAGCCGTGGAAACCCCACGACGCGGTGGAGATCGTCGTTGGCGCAGGTCCGGGCGGCGGCAATGACAATGTCGCGCGTTTGATGCAGAAGATCATGCAGGACCGGCGGCTGGTCGAAGCGTCCTCGACTGTCGTCAACAAAGCGGGAGGTGGCGGTGGCATCGCCTACCGCTACCTGAGTCAGCGTCCCGCCAGCGGCAATCTCATCGGCGTCAGTTCCAATACGCTGCTCACCAATCACATCACTGGCATCAGCCCGATCAACTATACCGATTTCACGCCGCTGGCGATCATGATCAATGAATACATCAGCATGGTCGTCAAGGCCGGTTCGCCGTTGAAGACTGGCCGTGACCTGATAGCAACGCTCAAAGCCGATCCGGCGTCGGTCGTCTTCGGCATCTCGACGCAACTCGGCAACATCAATCACATCGCTGTCGCAGTCGTGGCGCGCACGGCAGGCATCGACGTGAAAAAGCTCAAGGTGGTGGTATTCGACTCTTCGGCGTCCTCGATTACCGCGGTTCTGGGAGGGCATGTCGATGTCGTAGCGGGCCCGCCCAGCATATCGGCAAGCCACATCGAGACCGGCAGGCTGCGCGCGATCGGCATCACATCTCCACAGCGGCTGCGTGGCGCTCTGGCGCAACAGCCAACCTGGCGCGAGCAAGGCGTGGATGCGATCGTAGTGAATTGGCGCGGTGTAGTCGGAACCAAAAACCTCGGCGCAGCACAAATCGCGTTCTGGGATGACACGTTGAGCAAACTCACCAAAACCGAGGAGTGGGACCGGGACCTCGAGCGTAACTTGTGGGAAAACACGTACGCCAATAGCGCCGGTGCTTCACGCTATCTGAAAGTGCAGTATGAAGATCTGAAACGCGTGATGCTGGAGCTCGGCTTTGCAAAGTAACCCTTCGCTTCCAAACCTCGGCGACCACCATGAAGATAAGCGAACATCTCACAAAAGCAGATGCTTTCGAACGCTCGGCGACCAAGCTCGACCCGACCCAGGACACCGCGCTCTACGTTGTAATGCTTCTGCGCGCAGCAACTAACCGGGTCAACGCCGCGTTGCACGTGCTCGGCACCACCACCGAGGGTGCGGCAACACCCGTCAAGCTCGGAGACCTCAACCATACCTATAAGCCCAAGCTCAACGTGCCAGTGCCAGATGAACTGCGTGCCGCTTTCAAGAATCTCGCCCTGATCGAAGATCTGCGCACGGATTACGTGCGTGGAAACAAGTCTGCCGACACCGCGCTTCTCAACGCATGGCGCGCGGCGTACGCTGCAATCCGCCACGACACCGATCCCATAGTCACCCGGGAGCATCCATGACGGACGCGGATCACATTATGCAGGCCCGGCACATCTTTGCGAGTTTGAAAAAGCTCTCGATGCCCGAGGATTATCTGGCAATCGCCGACGGCGCAATGATAGTGGGTTATCACTTGGGCAATGCATTGCTGCACAAGCACGGCGTGTTGGCGGAGACTGAACACGCCAATACGCCATCGAAGCTCGACCGGCCGATCAACGCATTGCCGGCGCCGATTCAAGCGGCATACGAGGCCTTTGCGGAGCTTGAAAAGCTGCGCTTCGATTATGTGCGCAGCGCGTCAAAATACGACGCGCGCCTGGCGTCCGTGGTTTGGCTTCACCTCGAAACAATGCAACGCGCCTGCCGCGATGAACTGACCGGATGAACCGCGCCGCAGCGCGCGCGTCACGGCATGGTTTGCAGCAGTTTGGAGCTGGTCTGGCGCAGGCGCTGCGCCAGCATTGAAACAAGCTTGATCAGAATTTTGGCGCCCAGACTCGGATTCTCGAGGATAATCTTGACCATGGTGTCGCGAGTCAATACGGCGAAAACGGTTTCCTTCACCGCGGCGCAGCTTGCAAAGCGCGGTTCGCCGTCTATCATGGACATCTCGCCGAGCGTCATGCCGGGCGTGACCGATGTCAGGTGTTGCTGCTCCTGTGTCCGATTTTTCTTGTAGATGTCGACCTCGCCGCCGATGATCAGCAGCATGTAATCGCCGATGTCGCCTTCGCGAATGATCGTCTTTCCCGGCTGCGCCTGATAGACACGCATATATCCGGCAAGCAGTTTGATATCCTCGCGGCTGAATTCGGCAAAAAACTGCGAATATCCTACGAGCGCAAAAATCTGTTCCGCATAAGCGCTCGCGCTGCCGAGATCTTTGCAGTCATCGAGCAGGCGGCGATCAGAGCCGATAATGGAATTTTCTGCCATGACTGCCCGGTTCCGATTATGCGCCGAAGGCGGGGATGCCCGGTTAGTGCTCGGCTTCGAACAGCTTCACGCGACGCTTGCGCACGCCCTCGGCAAGGGTATCGAGCAGTTTGCGGCTGTCTTCCCAGCTGATGCAGCCGTCGGTAATGCTCTGGCCGTAGACCAGCGTCTTGCCGGGCACCAGGTCCTGGCGGCCGGCTTTGAGATGGCTTTCGAGCATGATACCGAATATGCGATCCTCCCCCGCGGCGAGCTGACGCGCGACATCCTGACCGACTTCGATCTGCTTCTGCGGATTTTTGCTCGAGTTAGCATGGCTGAAATCGATCATCAAACGCTGCGCGAGACCCGCCTCAGCAAGCGCCTTGGCTGCGGCATCAACGCTCGCCGCATCGTAATTCGGCGCCTTGCCGCCGCGCAGGATAATGTGGCAGTCCTCGTTGCCCGCGGTCGAGACGATCGCCGAGTGGCCGCCTTTGGTCACCGACAGAAAATGATGCGGTGCCTGCGCGGCGCGGATCGCATCGACCGCGATCTTGACGTTGCCGTCGGTGCCGTTCTTGAAACCGACCGGACTCGACAGGCCCGATGCCAGCTCACGGTGAATCTGGCTTTCGGTCGTGCGCGCTCCGATCGCGCCCCACGACACGAGATCGGCGATGTACTGGGGCGTGATCATGTCGAGAAATTCGCAGCCTGCCGGCATCCCCATCTCATTGATGTCGCGCAACAGCTCGCGCGCGGTGCGAATACCCTCGTTGATGCTGAAGCTGCCGTCAAGCCTGGGATCGTTTATCAGTCCCTTCCAGCCGACGGTTGTACGCGGCTTCTCGAAATACACGCGCATCACCACCAGCAGGTCTGCGACAAGCTCATCCTTCGCCTGCTTCAACCTGCCCGCATAATCCTTTGCAGCCTTGACGTCGTGTATCGAACATGGGCCCATTATCACCAGCAATCGATTGTCGGCGCCGTGCAATATGCCATGAATCGCCCGCCGCGTCTCGAACGTAAGCTGCGAAGATGCTTCCGAAACCGGAAATTCGCGCAGCACGTGCGAGGGCGGCGCTAGCTCTTTGATCTCTTTGATCCGGACGTCGTCATTGATAGGCATGGATACGCACTCGAAGCCAGCAAAACCAGATTATTATAACTCGAAGAGCAACTTACAAAATGAACCGCGCGGACGGTGATCAAGTCTTGATTATTATGGCAGGCTCACGTAATGCACTTCGAGCACTTCGAGCTCATCGATGCCCGCGGGCGTGCTGAGCGTCACGACATCTCCCTCGCGTGCCTTGTTGAGCGCGCGTGCCACGGGTGAAATCCAGCTGATGCGTCCGCGCGGCGGATCCACTTCGTCCTGTCCGACGATACTGATGGTTCGAGTCGCGCCTTTGGCGTCGCGGTAAACAACGGTCGCGCCGAAGAAGACCTGCTCGAGTCCTGAGCGTGCGGGTTCAATCACTTCAGCGATTTCTAGGCGCTGGTTGAGGAAGCGGATACGGCGGTCGATTTCACGCAGGCGCCGCTTGCCATAGATGTAATCGGCGTTTTCCGAGCGGTCGCCGTTGGAAGCTGCCCACGCGATCACTTTGACGAGCTCCGGGCGTTCGTGATCGAGCAGGTGTTGGAGCTCGTTCTTGAGCCGTGCGTAGCCCGCGGGCGTGATGTAATTCTTCGCGCCGTGCGGCGGCTGCGGCTCGGGTTCGTTAAGGGCGCGTTCGCGCTCGATGTCAGCCAGTTTTCGCATGCGCTGCAGATGATCGGCGCCCTGCTAGGCGGTGCCGCCAACGGTCAGGCCGTCAATCCTGAGCGTCGGCTGGCCGACGCCGACCGGAACGCTCTGACCTTCCTTGCCGCAGGTGCCGACTCCGCTGTCGAGCGCCATGTCGTTGCCGATCATCGCCACGCGCGTCAGCACGTCCGGGCCATTGCCGATTAACGTCGCGCCCTTGACCGGATAGGTGACCTTGCCATTCTCGATCATATAGGCTTCGGCCGCCGAGAATACAAACTTGCCGCTCGTGATGTCGACCTGTCCGCCGCCGAAGTTGACTGCGAAAAGCCCATGCTTGACTGATTCGATGATTTCCCGTGGATCCTTGTCGCCGTTGAGCATGTAAGTATTGGTCATGCGCGGCATGGGAATATGCGCGTACGATTCGCGCCGGCCGTTGCCGGTGACCGGCACGCCCATCAGGCGCGCGTTCAGACTGTCCTGCATGTAGTTCTTGAGCACGCCGTCTTCGATCAACACATTGCGCTGCGTCGGATTACCCTCGTCATCGATGTTGAGCGAGCCGCGCCTCTGCGGGATCGTGCCGTCGTCAACTACCGTCACACCGGGCGCTGCGACGCGCTCGCCAAGACGGCCGCTGAACGCGGAGCTGCCTTTGCGGTTGAAATCGCCTTCGAGACCGTGCCCGATCGCCTCGTGCAGCAGCACTCCCGGCCAACCCGGCCCAAGCACAACTGTCATACTTCCCGCCGGAGCAGGACGCGCGTCGAGATTGGTCAGCGCCTGCGACACCGCTTTCTCGGCATAGTCCTGCAAGATCGCGTCGGTGAAATACGCATAATCGAAGCGCCCGCCACCGCCCGCACTGCCCTGCTCGCGCCGGCCATCCTGTTCGACGATAACCTGCAGCGATACGCGCACCAGCGGCCGCACGTCGGCTGCGGTCACGCCATCGCTGCGCGTTACCAGCACGACTTCGTATTCGCCGCCCAGACTGGCCATGACCTGAGTGACGCGCGAATCGATCGCACGCGCCTTGCGCTCGATGTTCTCGAGCAGCGCGACCTTGGCCGCATCCTCGAGGCTCTGAAGCGGATCCTGCCCCGCATACAGATTGCGTCCTGTGCCGCGCTTCGCAACCTGCGCTGAACCCACTGCGCCCTGGCGCGCGATGGCGCGCGTCGCTTGCGCGGCCGCGGTCAAAGCGGTCAAGCTGATGTCGTCGGAATACGCGAATGCGGTCTTTTCACCCGCCACTGCGCGCACGCCCACACCCTGGTCGATATTAAAGCTGCCGGATTTAACGATGCCCTCTTCGAGGCTCCAGCCTTCGCTGCGGCTGTACTGGAAGTAGAGGTCGGCATAATCGACCTTGTGCGCGAGTATCTGGCCGAATACCTGCCGCAATGCTTGATGGTCGAGCGAATACGGCGCAAGCAGTGTCGCGTTTGCGGTGGCGAACGCGGCTTCGAGGCCGGCGCTACGTGTTGCAGTCTTGTCGGTCATGGCATGTCCAAAGTAGGTGCACTGTTAAATCAAGGCGAATGGGCGCACTTTCAAGCGCCGCCGCCCATAGCCTAGCAGGCTGATGCAAAACCCGCTGGGAGCCGCGTTTGCACGAAAAGTGCTCAGATGCAAGGCGCGCGACGAAGGTCGAACGC